>JAYTWN010000383.1:0-28560 GCA_043743435.1 Acidimicrobiia bacterium | reverse complement strand
GAACCCTAAGCACCTATACGATCACGGTTAGCAACTTCGGCCCATCATCTGCCGTGGCCACTCAGATCGTTGACACCGTAAGTGCGCTGATGGCCGACGCAACCTGGACCTGCGTCAGCTCGGCTGGCAGCACCTGCGTAGCCACATCAGGCACCGGCGACCTGAACACCACCGCAACCATCGCACCAAACAGCAGCGTCACGTACACCGTGAGCGGAACTGTATTGCCCTCACTACGTGGCACACTTACCAACACCGCTACTGCCACCGCAGCTATTGGCACCACCGATACAGACACCACCAACAACACAGGAACTGATGCCGACACGCTGATCGCGGCCGTGGCTCTGTCGATCACCAAGACCGACGGTCGCACCAATGCCAGCTCCGGAACCAACGCCGTGTACACCATTGTGGTTTCCAACGCCGGACCATCCACTGCACTCAACGCCACCATCGCTGATGCACTGCCAACCCTCGCTACCGCCGCTCGTTGGACCTGCGTGGCCACCGCTGGATCTTCGTGTGGCACTACTTCAGGCAGCACCAGCCCGAACACCACGATCGCTTCTATCGCTCCCAATGGCAGCGTTACCTTGACCGTGACCGTCACCACGTCCTCCAGGCGCGGCGACCTGGTCAACACCGCAACCGTGACCGCTACCGAGCCCGAAGCCAACACCACCGACAACTCAGCCACCGACGTAACCAGTCTCGTGCCGTCGGCTGACATCTCCATCATCAAGTCCGACGGCGCTGCCGAGCAGATCCCCGGCACCCAGGCCACGTACACCATCCAAGTAAGCAACCAAGGGCCATCAGATGCCTTAGGTGTACATGTTATTGACTCACTACCAAATGCACTTACTAATGCGTTGTGGACCTGTGCTGCGGGCACCGGCGCTCGTTGTGCAGCTGCGGGTGGCTCGGGCAGCATCGACACTACGGTTGATCTGGCTACCAGCAGTGTTGTCACGTTCACCCTCACCGCTACCGTGGACCAAGCAGCAACCGGCACGCTGCGCAACACCGCAACGGCCACAGTCCGCGCCGACATCACCGATCCTGATGCCACGAACAACTCGGCCTCCGATGAGTCGTTGCTAAGTCCACATGCCGATCTCTCCATCGAGAAGACCAACGATCTCGATGCCGTTGTTGCCGGCGAAGACGTCACCTACAAAGTCACCGTGCGCAACAGCGGGCCATCAGCCGTAAACGACGCAACGGTCTTGGACTCTGTTCCTGCAGGCTTGCTTGAACCATCATGGACCTGTGCAGCATCGGTAGGGGCCACGTGTAGTTCAAGGGACAGCGACCAACGCGAACTCAACGAGCACGTGAGCATCCCGGTCGACGGCTACGTGGTTTACACCATGACCGCCCGCGTAGATCCTGGCGCCACCGGCACCATTTCCAACACTGCAACCGTAAGCAGTTTTGGGATTATCGACACCCAAGCCGGCAACGAAACCGCTACCGACGAAGACCCAATCACCATCAAGGCCGATCTCGGAATCACTAAAACCAACAGCGCCACAGTCTCCACCCCGGGAACCGACACCACCTACGACATCACCGTCATCAACAACGGCCCATCCGCATCCGGCAACTTCACCATCACCGACAAACTCTCAGAGCTGCTCACCAACGCCGAGTGGACCTGTGCTACCTCTACCGGTGGAACCTGCACCGCATCAGGCACCGGAGACGTAGCCGCTATTGCATCGCTCCCACCAAAGGGCACGGCGACGGTTACCGTACGTGCACGTATTAGTTTCAACGCCAAGGGTTCACTTATCAACACGGCATCGCTGCACCTTCCTTTGAATGTTATTGATACCGATCCTGCCAACAACTCAGCAACCGACACCGACACGTTGGCCGCCAAGGTTGACCTGGCCATCACCAAGCGCCACACCGCACCACTCGTCGCCGGATCTACCGCTTCCTATGAACTCACGATCACCAATGCTGGCCCATCAACGGCCTTCGGTGCCCACGTCGTCGACCTGTTGCCTGCCACACTGCTCAACGCCACTTGGATCTGCACCGACAACATAGGCGCACATTGCTTATCCGAATCGGGTTCTGCGAAATCGGGTGCTGCTTCGGCCTCCGGTGAGGTTGCAGTTGATGTTGATCTGCTCCCCACCGCAACCATCGTGATCACCGTTACCGCAATGATTTCACCAGAAGCGGACGCTGAACTTTCCAACACCGCAACGGTTGCGGCAGTGGATGCTGTTGATACCGATCCTGCCAACAACTCAGCAACCGATGTGGGCGGCGTGACCCGTATGGCCGACGTGAAGATCACCAAGACCGACGGTCGCACGTGGGCTGTGCAGGGTCGCGAAAATGGCTACACACTGACGGTTACCAGCGGTGGACCGTCAACCGTGAAGAGTGTCCGTGTGCTTGATCTCGTGCCCAAGGCGTACAGCAACGTGCACTGGACCTGCGAGGTAGTCACCAACCCAACGCAGAAATTCCAAGCCCGTATCGTGGCCGCATGTGGGTCGTCCGACGGTGTTGGCAACGTTGATCTGCTCGTTGATTTGCCTGTCGGCGCCGTGATCGAAATCTTCGTTGTCGGCACACTTTCCAAGACTGCCCTCGCCCCGGTCACCAACACGACCTCGGCTGAACTACCCGCGGGCTACAACGAGGTAACACCCGATGACAACAAGGCCTCCGACACCGATCGCATCTGGAAAGAATGGCTCAAGAACCCACCAAAGGCCAAAAAGAAGAAGTCCAGCTCCGTAACTATTACGGACCCCGCCACCTCAGTGCTCGGCCAGGTCACCGACAACAACTTCGCCAACCTCGCCTTCACCGGTACCGAATCCGGAGGCCTCGCCGCAACCGCCCTCACCATCCTCCTCACCGGCCTCTTCCTAGCCCTAGCCTCCCGCCGCCGTCGCACGTACATCCCACTCCGCCGGGCCGGCTTCGCCACCCGGACGGACGGTGCCCTTAACCGACCGGCAAGCCGGATCGGGGGCACCTACATCCCACTCTGCATAACCCAATCCACCCGCCCCTGCGGCCAGTGATCGAGATTGAACTGCTCCGCCGCCGAACGGAGCCGTCGTCTACATCATTTCGCGATACTACGCGAGCTTAAAGTTTGCTACGAGCGAGGCTCCATCTGAGAGTCGCCTGAACCCCAACACCAGAGCCAACATCAAAAGACGAACAGGATGTTGGCGGCACCCCGCCGAGTGAGTACACCGCACCATTCACGACACCCAATACAGAAACCACGGGAGCGACAGTGTCGGTCGCAATCGTCGTGCTCGATGTTTTAGGAGTAGTAGTTGTTGGCAAGGGTACAACCAGGTAGTCGACGGTTCTGTTCGCAGTGTTACCTGCTACATCGATTGCGGTGATCCTGAAGTTATGGGGCCCGACTGCAGCCGTGTCGATCGACGCTCCCACAGCAGTTGAAGCGACACAACCATCGACCGGACTAAGTCCTGATCCTTGATCGCTACATCCGTACGCGGCGTTTACGACCGATTCTTGGATATAGATCGCGGAACTATCTGGAACAGAAACCTGTATGGACGGCTTCACCGAATCAATCGATACTTTTAACGTTCCGGTCGCACAGTTTCCGGCTGGGTCACACGATGGGACGGAGGTAACCAACTGGTTTTGCGGGATGTTGGCGTGGTGATTGCATCCGTGTTATCAGGTTCAGCTGGCGTTTGATCCAAGGTCGGGTCGATTGTGTGCGTTGGATCAACCAACAACGGCATCTTGGCCGGAGGCACCAATCCAGCATCCATTAGTGCCTTCAATCTCCTGGATTCTGCCCGATATTCTTCGGGGGTCAGCGTGTCAGCAACTGTTGTTACCGGCCCCGGAGATTCCTGGGCAACGACGGTCGGAGTTTCGGCAATTCTCTTTTCGGGATTCAGTCGGATCGCAAAACCAAGTGCAAGCGAGCAGGCGACGGTAATGCCGGCAATTCGAGTCGTGTTTTTCATTTCACCGAGCTCGTCGTGCTCGTTGTCGTGGTACCTGGCGGGATAGTTGTGGTTGGTGTGGCGGTGGTTGTTGGAGGACAAACCAACACCCCATCAGCTCCGCGGGCACACCCCTCCCCAACTAACCGAACCGGAAGAGGCGGCACAAGGATTGGTCGCTCGGGCTCATCCCCCGATGGCGGCTCTTCAAAATCGGTGGGATCCATTACTGACGTAACAAACGGGCCGCGTGGCATGTCGTCACGAGGGATTCCTGCCTTAATTAGTCGATCGAGCTCAGCCCAATCGGCAGCACGCTGTTCAGGCGAGTCGACAAACTCCGTCGTGGTTGTGACAGAAGCCTGCTGCGCCACAACAAAGGTTGTTCCTTCTCTTCTCTGACGAGCGCAGCCTTGGGCGACCGAAACGAACAGTAAAACTGATAGCAATTTGGCGATGATTTTCATTTGACAGAGTTCCTTAGGTTCGCGAGCGCCGAGGCCACGAGCGTGGTCGAATTGAGACGAAACCGAACACCGCGGAAACTCCGCTGAGCAGGAGCTACAGGCGCCTGAACCTGAGCCGCTACACGGCTAAAGGGGACTCCAACAGGCAGCCCAATCGCTAGAACGACCGACGACCGACGACCGACGACCGACGACCGAAATTTTGAAACCGCATCGCACTACTTCGATTCTGTTTCTGAAGAAGACCGAAATCTTACAACCCAGCACGGAAGTTGACCAGGTCATTCTAAAAGGCAACGCCGAAAGCCGCGACGGGGTCGCGGTTGACGGGGAATTGGATTAGTGGGTGCTGCTAGACGGGGATGAGTAGGCCGGGTGGGCCGGTTTTGTAGGTGTCGCAGTTGGGAGAGGTGAAGGTAAGAATGCGGTTGGGGTCACCAACGACGGTCCAAGCGTCCAGACCACGGGCGTGGATCATCCGGTGATGGCGCCAACACAACAAGAACAAATTGGATACGTTGGTTTCGCCGCCCTTTACCCAGTGCACATAGTGATGGATTTCGGTGAATCGATACGACAGATCACAGCCGGGGAATCGGCAACACTTGTCTCGTTTGCGGACGGCTTTGGCAGTGGGTGCAGGGATCGCTCGGGTTAGCCGGCCAACGTCGAAGGTCTCGGATACTCCGCGGGTGATGATCCGACCGATCTTGGCGTCACAACACATCCGCAACGCCATCTCACGGGTGAGACCAGTCGAACCGTGTTGGGTTTCGGCCATTCCACCGGTGTGGCCGAGCAAGTTGTTGAGATCGATGTTGATCTGCACGTGCGGGCGCTCACCAGCATTCGTACCAAGTTCTTTGTGATGATCAAGGAAGAACCGTGCGATCAACCCAAGAGCGTCAGCGCGTTGTTCTGCGTAGTTCCTCTCGTCAACGGGCTTCTCATCGACGGGTGAGCGATCGTTTGAATCGGTTTCGATGTCTTCATGATCTGTGGGCTTATCAAGCTCATCGAGCGTGCCATTCTCAAGGCGCCGAGCCAATTCGATAGCAGTACGAATCGTTTCACCGAGCTCGGCATCGAACTGGCCCTGCATCACCGTCATGCCATCAATAGTTTCGGAGATGAACAGCTCGTTTTCAATCGTCGCATCATCCGGCAATGGATCATCGCTGGCCGATTCGATCTCTGCATCAACAGTCGCGGCCCAGTTGTTCATCATCAACCGGGCTTGATTCACCGTCATTCCAGCCGCCGCAGCAATCAGCATGTCCACATCACGCTCGATAGACAAAGCACGCTTGTTGGTGAAGTGATGCAACAACTGCTTGGCTTTGTCGGTAGAGAGAACACCGTTGCTAACGGCATCACGAACCGTTGGCGCCATGGTCTCGGTTTTCCGAGCGAACGCCAGCAATGAGTGCGCATGCGGATTGCTGATCCCGAGTTTGGAACGCAACCACGCTGAAGGATTCAACGCTCCATCGGTTGACCAGGCATCAGCCTGATCCCATGCGGTTAGGGCATCAGCGAGAGCAACTTCGGCTTGTTCCACTGCAGCGAAGGCGTCAAGAACCGCAGTGTTGAGGGATCGTTTGCTCGCTGGTTGATCCGAGGATCGTTCGCAGGGCGAAGGAAAGATCGAGGCATGGAAGCCATCGCTTTCCGGATCAAACCCCGATTCCTCACGCTCGAACATGTGTTCTAGGCTATCAACTTCGAGGGGTCGAATCAACTCCGAACACACGTTTGTTACTAATTGTTTCTGATGTGCCATCCCCTAACCTCGGAACAACCCGAGTCCGGTCAAGAGACCGGTCATCAACCGGCCAATTGACCGCACTCCCGAAGAGAGCCACCTAAAGCCGCTAACAGCCCCCGTCGACAAAGGGAAGGCGCCAAAAGGAAGGAGCAAACAGCGAACCTCACCGGGGCGAGGCCAACCTCACCGGGGCGAGGCAACCCGGCGACCTCAACGGGGCAGGGCAACCCGACGGACACCCAAACCGGGTAAATCGTTCGGAACAACCCGACCATCGATCAGCGTCGCGCCCGCAAAGGGATCGTGGCGGAGGTTGAGGTGCGAATCCAAATCGAGGTGATCGGCCAAGCCACCAAGCGCAGCACCAGCACTGATAGCCAACGATGACTCGCCCATGCACCCAATCGTCACGGCTAAACCGTGGGCCCGAGCGGTATGAATTATGGGCAGTGCACCACTAATCCCGCCGCACTTCATGAGCTTGAGATTTACCCCATGAATACGGTCGGCAAAACAGGCAACGTCGGCAGCAGTGTGGATTGATTCGTCGGCAAAGATCGGCAACTCGGCATTGCGATACAGGCCCAACAAAGCGTCCTCATCACCCTCAGCCAGGGGCTGCTCCACGTAGGTGACACCCCTATCGGCCAACCATGGAATCATTTCCTGAGCCACCAACGCATGCCAACCACCATTGGCATCCACCCGCCACGAAGGCTTGAACCCCGCTGCCGTTGCGGCCTCCTGGGCGGCGACAAACATGTCCTGATCAGCCTCAAAACCCTCCGGCGATCCCAACTCCACTTTCACTGCCCTAGCCCCCGTCCGCGCCAAAATTTCGGGTACCTTGGCCCGAATCACGTCGACCGAGTCCATCCCAATGCTCAGCGACGTCGGCACGCAACGATCCCGATCAATCCCGAGCAACCGCCAAACCGGCAACTCAGCCCGCTTGCCCACCCAATCCCAGCACGCCATATCCAACGCCGCCCGCAAGGCCGAGTCCTGCCGTCCCACCGGGCCCAGGATCTGCTCCGTCCGCTGAGTGTCCGTTGGCGCCAAATCCGCAAGCAGCACCTGCCACTCAGCCACCGAAGCCACCGAAGCCACAGAAGCCACAGCCGATTCCGAAGAATCGCTCGTCACATCGCTCATCACATCGCTAGCGGCCATCTCCCCCAGACCAACAATCCCCCTATGCTCGACGGAAACCACCGCGTTTGTCGACCCGTACATCGTTCCGCGACTGATGGTTGAAGGGTGGATCTCGACCAGGTCGATACGTTCCGATGTCAGCTTCACAACCTCAAAGCTAGAAGCCAAACGCCATCCAACGCCGCCGGGCCGACTCGCTACCCCACGGACGGTTCCTTCTTCAACCGGTATGCATCTCATCCAACCAACAACAAAACTGGGTCAGGCCAAAGACTGTGATGCCAACCGCAACCCCGACTGCTTCCTTTCCCGTTTCGCCGCGAACATCGCAGCATCGGCTTGGCGAAGCAGGGAAGAAGCATCCGTCCCAGGACCGCTGGCCACGCCAACGCTGCAGGAGATCTCGATCAAGATGCCGTCGATAATCGCAGGTCCATTCACATAAGTGCGGATTCGATCGGCCAGTTCGCTTGTACTTGGATGCGCACCGAGGCAGATCACCGCGAACTCGTCACCGCCCAATCGCGCCACAACGTCGTCCTCGCGGAGGCCCTTCGTAAGCCTCGATGCAACCGCTTGCAACACCTGGTCTCCCACGCTATGACCAGCCGTGTCGTTTACCAGCTTGAACTCGTCAATGTCCAAGTACGCAACCGAGATCATCCCAGCACTTCGTTCGGCCTGCATTATGAACGACCCAAAGCTCCGTCGATTCGCCACTCCCGTCAACGCATCAGACTCAACAAGGGTCACCAACTCCCGCTCAGCAATAGACCGTTCTACGAGCAGCCCAGCCGAGATCGCTACGGCTGCCGTGTTGCCCAAATCGAAGGGATGGACAAAATCAAGCTTGGGTCCAATTTCAAACCAGCCCAACAACGCATTGGTCCGCTGATTTCGGATCGCGACGGAAAATGCCGCCCCCGAGCCGGCCAATTGCGCTCCCCAGATTGCGGTCGAGCGATGCTCACCTACGGCAATCAGCGAGTTCGGGGTTTTGGCCAGACAGATCCCCGCCGGATCACAAACAATCACCATGGGCTCGTCAAGGGACCCGGTCACTACCGTGCGGACCAGGTGCCCAAGAACTTCTTCGAGCGGCGCTCCAGCTGCGGCAGCGTGAAAGGCCAACATCGTTTGGCGTTCCTGATTTGGCACCGAGATCTGCACCAGGAAACCCTCGATCTCCGGAACGTGCAGCAGGTTGACCCCGTGCACCATGACCGTTCGCCAACCACGGGTCTCATGCCCGACTCGCACTGCCAGTTCGTATCGATGCCCGTGGGACGCCAAACCAGACCGGGGGACTGACTGTTCCGACGTCATGATTTGAGCCACAAGGGGAAGATCATCAGCGTGCAGCACGTTCAAGACTGAAGTCCCCAAGAGCTCTTCATCGTTAAAACCGGCGAGGCTAGCTACGTTCGGAGAGAGCCATCGAACGGTCAATTGGCGGTCGAGCATCATCGACCCCGACTTGGTCGCGTACCAGAGCGCCGCATGATTTCGCGCTGTCCAATCTTCCATAGAAGTTGTATCGGTCACTGAGAGCGTTAACTTGAGATCTATATGATTTTCTTTTCAAACTTCACTCAGAGAAATTCTGTATTCGATTCTGTAGCATCTGCGTTTCATTGTGGTTGCATCGACACATTCGGTTCGAATTTGAAGTACCTTGAGAGATATGGGCACGTCACCGCAGGGGTACCAGCGTCAAATTCACTCCCCCAGCGAACTGGGCAGCGCTATCTCCGAACTTCGTTCGAACCGCCGAAAGACCCAGTTCGAAGTTGCATCGGCGCTGGCCATCGATAGAAGTCAGCTTGCGCACCTTGAAGGGGGCCGCTCAGGCCGTTATCTCGCCCACCTGTTAAACATCCTCGATCACCTGGGAGCTGAGCTGCAGATTCATTGGTCGGGCGACCCCGCCAGTCAACCTGGACCCATGGTCTCCAATGATGACGCTCCAAACCAGCCCGGGACACAAGCCAAGGAAGCAAGCGCGGATCCAACAGCTCAATCAACCACCGAATCAACCACCGATACAACCGGCGAATCAACCACCGAGTCAAGGGTTGAAACAACCACCGAATCAACGGTTAAATCAACCACCGAAACAACCGGCGAATCAACCGGCGAATCAACCACCGAGTCAACGGTTGAAACAACCACCGAGGCATTGCCTGAGGCAAAGACCAGCCTGGAGGAATCAACTTCGACTCAGCTCACCAAAATCACCACCTTGGCCATGAACGTGATGGCTGCCAGTCAGCAGCTTTCCGGACAACCTCGTCCATCTCGATAAAGCAAGCCACGTTTGGCCCACTAGCGAGAACAACGGTCAGAACCATGGCTTCAGTTGTGAAATCGTTCGATCTTTCAACTATTCGAAGCTGCAATTTTTCCACTAAGGAGCGAAAACACCTGGCCACAAGCAGAGAGCTACGTAACCTTCACAGACTTGGCCGCTTTGGTTAACCCTCGGTGAAGGTCCCCCTTGGGTTTCACCACAACGTCACCGAGCCCTAGCCAGCCGGCCATGATCGCCAGTTCCTCGGCAAGCTCGGCAGCGACATGGGCTTCGTCAATCCCGATTTCCCCCCAAGACGCTTGCACCAACAACTGCCCGGCTTGACGATCAGCCTTAAGGTCAACCCGGGCCACTAGCTCGTCGCCCAAAAGAAACGGCAACACGTAATACCCGTAGACGCGCTTGGGCTGCGGAACGTAAATCTCGATCCGGTAGCGCATGCCAAAGAGCTGCTCCGTGCGGGTTCGCTCCCAAATCAGTGAGTCAAACGGACTTAACAATGCACGAGCCTCGACCCTGCGGGGGATCTTTGCAGCGGGGTTTAGGAACAACTTGTCGCCCCACCCGTCGACAGACACCTCGACCAGCTCCCCCATCTCAACGAGCTCGGCGATCAGCGGACGGGTCGTAGGAATGTTGAGCCGATGGTAATCAGCGAGCTCTCGATCGGTGCCAATACCGATACTTCGCGAGGCGATGCGCAGCAGTTCGAGCCGAGCATCGTGGCTGTTAGGAGCGGGTAGATCGAGAATACGGGCCGGAAACCTTTGCGACGGAACCTCATATTCGCGCTCGAAGTTCGCCCGACGACGCCCGGCCAACTCCCCACCCCAAAACAGGGTTTCGATCCCGGCTTTGGCATCGTCCCAACGCCAGCCCCAATGGTCACCCACCTGGCCGACGCGCATGCTCAATTCGCTGGCAGCAATCGGTCCGCGCTCCGTCACCTCCTGAAGCACGCGAGCCAAGAACTCGGGCTTTTCGGTCCGCATCTTGGCCATGCCCGCCCAAACCTTGTACTTCCCCTCCCTGACCTGGTCTTTCTTCCAACGAAACAGCGGTTCATGCGAAATGGGGAGCAACGAGGCCTCATGAGCCCAGTATTCGAACAGCTCCCCATCGGCCTCCATGTCCCGCACCAGGTTGCGAGGATGCGGACCAAGCCGGGCAAAGATCGGTAGCTCTTCGGAGCGGGCCAGCACGTTGACCGAATCCACCTGCAGCACGCCGATCCGATCAAAGACCTTGCGAATATGGCGCCGCTCAATCTTCCCTGTCGGCCTTGGATCGGCAAACCCCTGCGCGGCCAGTGCAATCCGTCGCGCCTCCGCAATCGAAAACTTGGCTCGTTTTGCCGACGTCCTCGCCACGTTCGGTGGGACAACGCTGGCGAGGGCGCCTGTCGGCGTGCGAGGTTTTGCCACACTCGAAGCCGAAGCGGGGCGGGCTGCACTTTTGACACTCGCCACGTTCGGTGTGACAACGCTGGCGAGGGCGCCTGCCGGTAACCGAGGTTTTGCCACAATCGAAACCGAAGCGGGGCGGGCTGCACTTTTGCCACTTTTGCCACTGTCGACACTCTGGACACTCTGGACACTCTGGACACTCTCGACACTGTCGACACTTTGGACACTTTGGAGAGGTTGAAGAGACGCTTGAGACGGTTTTGCCACACCGTTCTTGGGCCCTGCAGGACCACCAGCGTTTGCCATAAGTGTTCGAGCAGTTCTGGATTCCTTAGCCACAACGCCTCTGAACATGTCTATATCGGCACAAACGGCTCAAAATCCGTACATTTGTGACTAAACAGCCATCCTGGCGAGCAAACTTCCGAGCTCGGCTCATGTGTTTGGCCGGGCCTTGCGGTTTTGGATCAGTAAGCCTCCGAGCGCAAGCACCACACTGAAGAGCAACACGCCGGTGCCGAAGACGTTGATTTGTGGCGGAACGGCGGAACGCTTCTTGGTCCACACTTCGATCGGGAAGGTTACCTTGGAGCCGGAATTCAGGTAGGTGATGATGAAGTCATCGAGCGAGAGGGCGAAGGTCAACAGCGCAGCGGCAGCGATCCCGGGGGCGATGATGGGCAGGGTCACTTTGAAGAACGTCCGCATCGGCGAGGCCCCTAAATCCGCCGCGGCTTCCTCCAAACGCCAATCGAATCCACGAATGCGGGCCTTCACCGTCGTCGCCACATAGGACACGCAGAACATGACGTGCGAGATGATGATGGTCATCACGCCACGGCGAACGTCGGCCGTTACGAACAGCGTCAGGAGCGAGAAGCCCAAAACCACCTCGGGCATCGTCAACGGCAGCACAAGCAGCGTGTTAACCAGGCCTTTTCCTTTAAATCGGTACTTCACCAGCGCCAAGGACATAGCCGTACCCAGCATCACCGCAAAGAGCGTGGACACAAAGGCGATCCGGATACTCAACCAAAATGCTTGGTTTAGCGACGAATACTTAAACGGATCCTTCCAGGCGTTCAGGGAGAACTTGCCCCAGATGTAGTTGTAGCGGCCGTCGCGGAACTGCGAAACCCCACCCACTTTGACGGTACTACCAGGGCGATTAAAGGAAAACACCACGATGACGAGAATGGGCACGAACAGGTACGCCAGAGCCAAAGCCGCCCAAACCGTCAGAATTTTCGACTTGACCCAGGTCCACACCGAACCTCGACCGGGCCCCGAAACAGCCACCGGACCAGATACCGGACCGGAATAAATTGCCGTCGTGTCGAGAGGAGAACTCGTTGCAGCCATGGTTACACCAGCTCTTCTGTGCCGAGCAGGCGGGCATAGAGCAGCACGCCAAGCAGGATCAACAGCATCAACACAAACGACAGCGCCGACATTTGGGGCCGAAAGATCTCCTTTTGGAAGTTCTGTTCGATGATGTTGCCGATCATCCGCTGACTATCACCGCCGAGCAGATCCGCATTGATGAAGTCACCGCAAGCGGGGATGAAGGTGAGCAGACTGCCCGCGAAGAGGCCGGGCAGTGACAGCGGCAGAGTGATCTTGGTAAAGGTTCGTCGACTGTTGGCATACAGGTCAGGGGCGGCTTCGAGCAGGCGTCGGTCGATTTTCTCGAGGCTTACGAAGATGGGCAGCACCATGAAGGGCAGGAAGTTGTAGAGCAAGGCCCCAATCACGGCGATATGGGTATTGAGGACTTCGCCGCCCTTGGAGAGCAGCCCGGTCCAGCGCAGGAACGATGGGATGGGGCCTTCGCTGTAGAGAAGGGTTTTCCAGGCTAACGTTCGAATCAGATACGTAGTGAAGAAGGGCAGCACCACCAAGCCCAACAGGAACGTTTTCGCTTTCCCCCCGCGAATGGCGATGAAGTACGCCAATGGGTACCCCACCACCGCAGCGAGCACTGTCGCCACCAGGGCATAGAGGAAGGTGCGGCCGATCACGGTGGAGTTTTGGGAGAAGGTATCGGTGAAATTCGCCAGGCCCTTCCCATGGAGCGAGTTGCGCCCCAACGTGACGAGCGGGATAACAAAGAAGAAAACGAGCCAGGCCAAGCCCGGAGCAAGCAGCGCCCAGGGAACCCAGGCTTTCGTTTCGCGACCTTCGCTCGACATATGTTGATCTCTCTCGCTGGTTGGTAGTAGCTCAAAAGCTACGCAGAGTGACTAGGTAGGTTGTGAAACGTTTTGTGACAACTACGAGAAGTGCAGGTGCTGGCCGGGCAAAACAAGGGACGCCCCCGGATTGAAAGATTGAAGATTCGAAACATCACACGACTCAACGATTGCAGGAACGCAGGATTGGTCGACGGCAGGAGCCAGGACATCCAAATCAGCGACAACACACCCCGTGTGGCCCTCCGGGTATCAGTCAACTCTTTGGCTACATGGGGGTTGCCACTGCCGAACGACTACTGCTGGGTTGCTTCAGCGAACGCAGTTTCCAGAGTTACGTTTTCCTCATCGGTGAGTTGACGGAATTCGTTCAGGTTGGCGTCGGCGGCGGGATTGATGAGCACATTGCTCGCCGCTTCTGCTGACATCGACTTCCCAGCGTCCTTCACTGGCGACGAATAGCTAATGGCCTCAAACAACGGACCGGAAACGGTTGGGTCGTACAAAAAGTTCATCCATGCCGCCGCCATCTCGGCATTGCCACCTTTCGGAATGATCATGGAGTCGACCGAACTCATGGCTCCATCCGCTGGCAGTACCCATCTCAAGTCGGGCTTCTCCGCCTGGATCGAGGCCACATCGCCGGACCAGGCCATACACGCCGAAACGTCGCCGAGGCGCAGGTCTTCGATGTAGCCGTTGCCAGTTACTTTACGGAACTGCCCAGCGCTGCGGGCCGCTTTGATTTTGCCAATGGCAGCGAGACACTGATCAATCGAGGCATCTTCGGGCTTCACCCCGTCGGCCAACAGAAACAGGCCTACGGCATCACGCAACTCGTTAAGAATCGTGACTTTCCCCTTCAGCTTCGGGTCGAGCAGGCCAGCCAGATTGGTGATGTCACCACCCACTTTGTCGGGGTAGTAGGCGATACCGGTTTGGATGATGCTGAACGGTAAGGAGAACTTTCGGCCGGCATCCCAGACGGGGTTGGCTAGGGCGTCGAGGAGGTTCGCTTTGTTTTTGACCAGCTCAGCAGGGATTTCTTGGGTCCAGCCGTTTTTGATCCAGCGGGCAGCCATCCACGAAGTTGGAACAACAATGTCGAACCCGATATCTTTGCCTGCCTTGAGGTCACCTTCATATTTGGAAGTGAACGAGTCGTTCCCGTCGATGGTGGAGCTGTATTCGACCTTGATCCCCGTGGCTTTGGTGAACGCCTTGATGGTGGGCGATTCCTGGGGATCGGTGTCGTTCTCTATATAGAGAGGCCAGGTTCCGATGCGAACCACGCCCTTCTTACCCGAACCCGAACTCGAACCGGCTCCTGAGCCCGATGCGGAGGAATCGGTCGAGCCAGAGCCGGAATCAGAACCCGAATCAGAGCCCGAATCGGAATCACTGGAACACGCAGCGAGAACCCCGGATCCACCTACGGCGAGGAGGCCAGAGCGGACAAAGAAATCGCGTCGACTTAACGGTTTAGCCATTTGAGGTAACTCCTACACAGTGCTGAGGACAACATGCCGAGGCAAAAAGCGCACTTGGCGGGATGGGAAATATAACGCTAACGAGCGGGTCTGAAAACTTGCTACAGGCGAAGCTTGGGGCGAATTCCGGGCGGATGCACATCGGAGAACACGCTTCGTAAACCACTTTCACAACGATGCTTCGACGTTTTCTAGGTCACTGACGGTGTTTCCCGCGAACGTGGTGGTTTCAGGAAGTACATAGGCGGATCCGTTGGGCCACGAAACGAAGACCTGTTCACCAGGCTTGCATTGAAATCCATCGTCGGCCTCGAGATCGGCAACCAGCTCGGTTCCATCGAGGGTTTGTACATGGACATCGCTCGAGGCGCCATGGAAAATCCGGTTGGTGACGACAGCGGCAAGGTTCGCTTGGTCGGCTATGGGGTCGTCTTCGATGATCATGCGCTCGGGGCGAATCATCACCGTGGCAGCCTGCCCAACGGTGAAGTTACGCCCGTCGAGTGCCCCATGAACGACTGCTCCACCAGAGGTTTTTACACTCACGGTTTCGGTCCCAACAGCCGTGACCAAAGCAGGGAGCAGGTTGGCGGAGCCGATGAAACTGGCCACGAAAATGCTAGCCGGACGGTAGTAGATGTCTTCTGGCGTCCCGATTTGTTCCACTTTGCCTTGGCTCATGACCACAATCCGGTCGCTCATGGTGAGCGCTTCGCCTTGGTCGTGAGTAACGAAAATGAAGGTGATGCCCACTTCGCGTTGGATGCGCTTGAGCTCAATCTGCATGGCTTCGCGGAGCTTGAGGTCGAGGGCGGCCAGGGGTTCGTCGAGTAGTAGGGCGCTGGGTTTGTTGACCAGGGCTCGCGCTAGGGCCACGCGTTGTTGCTGACCACCGGACATTTGTGCGGGTTTACGACTGGCAAATTCGCCGAGGCGGACCACGTTGAGCATGTCTTGGGCTTGGATGCGGGCGGTGGCTTTGTCGACGCCGCGGGACCGGGGACCGAAGGCGACATTGTCCAGCACGGTCATGTGGGGGAACAGGCTGTAGTTCTGGAAGACCGTGTTCACGTCTCGCTTGTAGGCCGGGATGCCAGCGACTTCTTGGCCGGAAATGAACACTTGGCCGGTGTCTGGTTGTTCGAATCCGGCGAGCATGCGCAGCGTGGTGGTTTTGCCGCATCCTGACGGGCCGAGCAGGGCGACGAATTCGCCAGCGTGAATGTTGATGGACACATTGTCAACTGCGGTCATGTCGCCGAAGCGTTTCGTGATGTTGCGAACCTCAACGGAGCCTTGTGCCCCCTGGCTCGATTCGGCCCGATTCGATTCGGTTCCTGGGCTGAGTGGCTGCACGCTCATAGAACTCCCCAGTATTGCGCCTTTGGGCACCCTTGTGTGCCGCCAATGTGTCGCCCATCACAGTGGTCATCGCACGCTCAGCCCCAGTACTCGACCCAGCTCTCAACCCAGGACCCGGCGCAGGACAACCCGGCTTTCGGTTCGGGCGGCACCATGGGCTTTGCACCAGCGGGTGAATCCGTCGAGGGCTTCGGGGCCGGCGCAGTCAAGCAGGATGGCGTAGTCAAATCCACCGGTGACGTAGGCGGCGAACGAAACGTCGGCTTGGCTGGTGAGGGCGGCTTCGAAGTCTTCGGGCACCACTTCAGGCCGGAGTTGTACTTCTACAACGGCGCGAAATCCTTTGCCGAGGACGGTCATATCGACCAGGGCGCGGTATCCAGCCAGTACACCTTCGCGTTCGAGGCGTCGCACTCGTTCTCCCACGGAGGTGGCGCTGAGGTGGACCTGTTCGCCCAGTTCTCGCCAGCTAATCCTGCCGTTGAGCTGAAGTGCGGCGATGATTCGCCGGTCGATTTGGTCTAGGGCCGAGGATTCCACGGTTCAGAGCGTAGCAAGACCGCAATCTCACCGGAATCCCCGGAGGAATTTCCTGCACGATGGAGCTATGAGTGCAACCGCTTCTTCCGCCCCAGTTTCCACCACTCCTTCTCGGCCGCTGTCCGTTGGCGTGCCTACCGAGATCAAGTCGTCGGAATGTCGGGTGGCTATTACCCCCGACGGGGTCCGCGAGTTGGTGCTCTCGGGCGTGAAGGTGGCCATCCAATCCGGAGCGGGGGTGAACTCCTCCTTGAGCGACGCCGACTACAAAGCTGCCGGTGCGACGATCGTTCCTACCGCTGCCGACGCCTGGGCTCAAGACATGGTGGTCAAAGTGAAGGAGCCTCAAGAATCGGAGTTCGGGTTTCTTCGCCCCGATTTGAGCCTGTTTACCTATTTGCATTTGGCCGCCTACCCCAAGGTTGCCGATGCGCTCATCGCCTCGAAGTGCACCGCGATCGCCTATGAAACCGTCCAAGCTGCGAATGGGTCGTTGCCGCTGTTGGCCCCCATGAGTGAGATTGCTGGGCGGTTAGCTCCGCAGATGGGAGCGCGGTTTTTGGAACGTACTTTTGGCGGACGGGGCGTCCTGATGGGTGGTGCTCCCGGGGTTCGTCCTGCCCGGGTCGTAGTTCTTGGTGCCGGGAACGTTGGGTGGAATGCGGCATGGGTTGCGGCGGGGATGGGAGCCGATGTGCAGTTGCTAGACCGCAATTTGGAGCGCCTCCGTTTCATTGAGCAAATCCAACAAGGGCGGATGACGACGATTGCTTCAAACTCTGGAGCCGTAGAGCGAGCGGTCGCCGAGGCTGATTGCGTGATTGGTGCCGTGCTGGTTGCGGGAGGCCGGGCGCCAGTGGTGGTTTCTGAGGACATGGTGCGCAACATGAAGCCCGGCGCGGTGATTGTGGATGTGGCCGTGGATCAGGGTGGGTGCATCGCTACGATTCGCGAGACTAAGCATACCGATCCGATTTATGAGCTTCATGGTGTGCTGCATTATGCGGTGGGGAACATGCCGGGTGCGGTGCCGTTCACCTCAACCTATGCCTTAACCAATGCGACGTTGCCCTATGTCGCTGCGGTTGCTCGCAGTCCTCGGGCGGCGGCGTTGGCTGATCCAGCGTTGGCTGGGGGTTTCAACTGTGTTGGTGGGTCCTATACGAATGCCTCGGTGGCTGCGTCGGTTGGCGCCACTGGCATTTCGTTGGTTTCCGCGTTGGGCTGATTTGGCGCAACTGGAGGATTTGCCTTGTTTGGCGTTTTGGTGAGGTTTGGTCCGGGTTTGCTCACTGGCAACTCCCGAACTCAACCTGACCCGTGCAAAAAGGAATCTTGTTCAGAGTTTCTTCGGCTTCGTCGGGGTGGGCTGACGTTAAGTTCTGAGGTGGTGCGCGCTTGCCCCTACGGGCGTGCACCACCTCGGTTCAGGGTTTAATCGGGGGTTTCGGATTGTTCGTAGCGGGCGTTTTCAAGGGCTCGTTCGATGGATCGGTTGGAGGGTTGGCGGTGTCCGGCGGGTACGAGGACGTAGGTGAGCGGATCGAACCGGGCCATTTGAGCGCTGGTGCCTAGGGCCAGGCCGGTGGCGAAATCGATGATGCGGCGGCGTTCGATTTCGTCGAAGGGCATGACCACGACAACGGTTCTTTCGGCGCGAAAGGCCATGGCAAACTCAACCGCATCGTTGAATTCCACGGGATGGAAAACCTTGAGGCGATCATCGGGGTCGCTGGTGCCTAACAACGTGACGCTCATTGCCAAACAAGCTACGCCACTCTCACGTTTTGGCCGACGGGTACTTATCCGGGACCGCTCGCTCGCGGTTTACTGCCCGATAGATTTTGAGGCCAGGGTTCCCAATCCGGCTTGCCGGTTGGATCAGAACCCCTGACGGGACTCGAAGCGCAGCGGAGTTGGGGCCCGTCAGTTGTCGAGAAAGGTTCCGGGGTCTTTGATGCCGGTGCGGGTTTGGGTAAGGCGGGCTCGGGCTTCTTCGCCGACCAGCCGTACGACCAGTTCGTCGAGGCTGAGTTCTTGGTAGTCGCGTTGTTTGATGTCGCTGGATCCCCCTGTTGCGGTACCGCCGGAGCCCTGTGCGCCGTAGGAGAGGAAGACGAATCGTGCGCCGGTGAATTGGGCGATTTGTCGGAAGATGTATTCGCCTTGGTCACCCGTTGACGACGACGCGACAGGGAACACTTTGATGCCTCGTGATGCTGCTTCAATCATCGAAGTTGTGTACGGCGACTGGACTTGGCGATCAACGTGCGGTGGTGCGTCGGCCACGAGAAACACCAGTTGAATCGCCTTGCCTGGGGCACTCCAGTTTGGTTTGGAAAGGGCGTCGGCGAAGGCTTCGTCGAGGGCTTCGGGTTCGTCTCCTCCACCGTCTGCCGTTACTTGGGCGAGGGCTTTGCGGAACGATTCGACGTTGTTGGTGAAGTCATAGTTGGCGGTTACGAATTCGTCGTTTTGGTCGCGATACAGGGTCATGCCAAGGCGTACTTCTCCGGTTCCGGGCAGGTCGTTGAGGCGTTGTACTACGGAGTCGATGGTGATTTTCAGTTGGTCGATTTCGTCGCCCATGGAGCCTGTGGCGTCGAGAAGGAACAGCACTTCTACGGGTACGTTTTCTCGCGCTGCAGACGAGTCCGGAATTACTATGTCTACGTTGTTTCCGGCGCTGAACTGTTCGGTGGTTCCGCCGACCTCAACAGTAAACGGGCCTTTGGCTTTGTAGGCCGATGGATGAAAGCGAACGGTGCCGTCGGCGGTAGTGAGGAATCGAGCGACTACTTGGTTTCCGCTTCGGATACTAAGCGCACGTTGGGATGCGGGAAATCCGTTTGCTTTACGGATTCGGATGATTGATCGGTCTTTCACGTCCATTTGGCGAACGCGAATACCCTGGCTTTCAATGCTGTTGCGGTAGTCGAGATAGTCAGCGAACGTAATATTATCGTCGACACTGCCAGCCTTGAGTGGTGCCTGATTTAGGACCGGTGGTTCATCGGGATACGGGATGAGATCGGACCGATCGGTCGCTGGTGCCAAGCGTTTTGCGGCCGCGTCCACGGAACCGCTGGGGGGTGCGGCAAGTACGGCGGACATCGCTTCGGTTTCGGCGGAAGCCCCGTAGGTGTCATCGGCCATGGCCGCAGTAGTTTCTGCTGCTATCGCTGATTCCACGATCGGCCCATCGGCGTAGTCAACCGCTGCATCGTCCTTCGCCGCGCCGCCCGTTGCTGCGGAGCCAGACCAGTCGGGTTCGCCACCAATCCATCCGCCTTCGGCATCACCTTTGGGTTCGTCAAGGGCAACGGCTGTTGTTCCGTCAGCATCAGGCACAGAGGGTTTCGCAGCTGGGCTTGTGGTCGTTGTTTTCGACGCACTCGGCGTGGATTTGTCCGGCGAGCAACCCACCAGGGCGACGGCCAGGGCCAGAGAGGGAACGACGAGCAAGTGGCGGTTCAGAGTTCGTTTCATGGTTGTGTAACGAACCAAAACATTCGATCAGTTCCCGGATCATCGAACAATCTTTTTCGCGGTTGGAATTGGCCGGCAAGCACTACAGGCGGGGTGGGAACAAACAAGACCCGGTGCCGTGAAGCACCGGGTCTCATCAGGCTTTCAAGAACCGAATTACCTTGGGCTCTCGTCTTGGCGTTCTGGATTGAGGCCCAGCACTATTGTGCTTCATGGCGCTCTTATGTATGAAGAACGTGCGTGGCGTGAGCGGCGGTGTAACCGGGGATGTAAGCCGCTTGTGTAACAATTTTAAGGTGTTGCAGAAGGGGAATTTCTCAAACAGCCCTCGATTTCGCCGGACAGTTTGTCCGTCTGAATTGATCATCTGCCTCCGCTGCGCAAACGTCAAGCCAATCTTTCCAAACAGATTCGTTTGACCTATGTTGATCGTCGCTGCGTTGTCCGCCCGTGGACTCTCTACGCGGGGAAATTCAGCCGATGGTGGGATCCAATTTCGGCTGACCACAACTCGGCAACCCCTGCATCTTCGGCATAGGTTGACCATTGGGAAACAGCAGCGATTACTTCATCGAGGATCGTCTCAGCTCGGCCTCGCTTCATGGAAGAACCCTGTGCGCACATACGAAAATCGCTGATTGTGAAGTTGTCGCGTTTTCCACCAAGCGTCATCTGATGTCGAGATGTCCAGCGACCTTCTGGATTGTAGCTGTACGTAGCATCAAAGAAGGGTGAAAGCGTCCATTCACCGTTTCTGTCCATGAGAAAGGCGATGTTCTTTACATGGTCATCCTGGTTACGCGCTACTACGTTGAACACCATTCGACGGAACTGTTCTTCAACAGCGGTCGCTCCAAGTTGTAGTTGGCGGCATACCAGGAGTGCTTGTTCGTAACCGTATGCGCCATCTTTTTTGAAGTCAAAGTGTGCAAGCGCAGCGAGTGATTGCATGTGTAATTTGTTGCCCACGATGTTGCGATCAAATCGTTTTGTCATGAAGTGTCTTCGGCCGCCTTCTTCCAAAAGGTGGCATTCGCTCATGGTGATTCCTGCTGCTTTGGCCATGGTTGCGTAGGCATATTCGGTTGCTCCGAAACCTTGCGAGTCATTGAGTTCTTTGTCGCGGTTTTCGCTCACGCCGTCGAACTTGAGAAGCCAGTGCGAGAAACCGTCGTCTGCGGGGATTTGGCCGGATCGCACTTCGTTCGTTTGTGGATTCCAGGCAATGACTGCCTTCGCTCTCGCTCCCCCAGCCGACGTTCCAATTTGCAGGATGCTCGCCAAGGTTTTGGTGCGGGATGGATCGGACAGGTCGGCTGCAAAACCCGAGCGGTTCGAAAGTATCTCCGAGGCCAACGTGACCAGTTGTGCCACATCGAGGGTTTCCGTGCTGGCGGCTCGTGGTCCGGTTACGGGAACGAATTCCAAGGCTCCGATACCTCGTGAGCCCGTGTAACAGAGGCGCTCTACGGCGTCGAAGCTTTCTGCTGTTCGGCCTTGTCGGGCGAGCCAGTTGTTGATGAGCAGGTTCCCAAATTGATCCGGGAGGCAATCGGCGAGCATGCCGGGGAGCCCGTGAAAGGTTTCTCGGGAGAGGCTGGAAAATACGTAGGGTGCCGTGGCCAGGGGCATGGTCAACGGGGACACTTCGATTTGCGATCGAACGAAGTTGGGGTCGAATTGGAAGGTGGCCAACCCCGCGGGCTTTGTCAACTCGACTGCACCAATCGTGCTCCCCCATAGGACCACAGCGGCTCGAGTCATTGGCCGTCACCCCACACCCAGGGCTTGGCGGCGGTCAGGGCCGAGGTGCTGCGGGCTTTTCGTTCGGGTGACATCGCTCGTTGGCGTCCTCGTCTTTCGAACGTCAGCGCCTCGACGGGCCCGACCTTGGCTTCAGGCAGCAGGGTTTCGAACCGCTCAAGTTGCCCCAAAACACGACAAACTCGCAGCAAGTTCACAAGTTGTGTGGCCACTTCGCCTGATTCGAGTCGTGCGATGGTGTTGCGGGAGACTCCCGCCTCATGGGCGAGGTCGATTTGGCGAAGATTCTTTTCGAGTCGGATCCGCGATATTCGCTCGCCCAGTTCGCAAAGGATGGTTTCGTCGGAGAGCGTCGCTGAAATTTCCATAACAACCCTAGTATGCTGCTTTACTGGTTGTAAAGCAAGATAAACACTCATATTTGGGCTCTTATCGGAGAATCTTTGGGTAAAAGCTAAAAGCCCACAAACACGGCTTTGTCTCGGCGGGAATGGCTTAACACACCATATTTAGGATGTTATTCAATCTGGCGACGCCAATTGCTCGACCTACCTCGTGCAACCAGGCCTGCCAACAAGGAACCATCGAGGATCAAACAAGATCAGCCAGAATCAACCAGAATCAACTAGGAACAGACGTGGGTCTGACGTGACTTCACAACCCAGGGTTCGCTGTTTCTCCGACGGTTGGGCGAGACTGTTGGGTGTGGCAAGACTCAACTATCCGCCGGCAGCGCTTCCGGCCTCGACTGAACAGTTACGGAACGATCTACGGGCGTTTCTTGAGAAAGAAATCGCCGAGGGGTCGTTCAAGCCCCGATGCGATACGTGGCTTTCCATGCACGATCCTGCGTTCTCGGCGAAGTTGGGGGCTGCGGGCTTCCTGGGCCTAGCTTGGGACAAGAACTACGGCGGTCATGGTCGCACTGCGCTGGATCGTTTTGTGGTGGTTGAGGAGTTGCTGGCCTATGGAGCGCCGATTGCTGCGCACTGGGTAAGTGACCGCCAAAGCGGCCCGTCGATTCTCAAGATGGGTTCGGAGCAGGCCAAGCGGGAGTTGATTCCGGCCATGGTCGCTGGCGAGTCGTTCTTCTCCATCGGTATGAGTGAGCCTGATGCTGGCAGTGATTTGGCCAACATCCGTTGCACGGCCACCAAGACCGAGGGTGGTTGGTTGCTCAATGGCACCAAGGTGTGGACAAGTCAGGCTCACAACAACCATTACTTCATTGTTTTGGTGCGTACGCAGGCGTTGGCAGAAGCGGGTGCGAAGCAGCGCGGTTTAAGCCAGTTCATTATGAATCTGCGGGCTCCCGGTGTAGATATTCGCCCGATTCGTTTGCTCAGTGGCCATCACCATTTCAATGAAGTGGTGATGACCGGCGTATTCGTGCCTGATCATTACCTTCTGGGTGATCTTGGTAACGGCTGGGATCAGTGCATTACCGAGTTGGCGTTTGAGCGCTCAGGACCGGAGCGTTATCTGTCAACATACCCGCTGCTAAGTGCGCTTATCGATGCGGTTGGTCCAAATCCCAGCAATGAGGCGGCAGCCCAAATTGGCATGTTGGTAAGCAGGCTTACTGCTTTGCGACGGATGTGCATCGCCGTTGCCGTGTCACTCGATTCGGGTGGAACTCCTGTTACTGAGGCGGCGTTGGTTAAGGATATGGGTACGCGTTTGGAGTCGGAGATTGGGGAGATGGCTCGCCAGCTGGTTCCGCCCGGTACGAATCCTGATTTTGATGTGTTGGTTGCTGATGCAGTGTTGTCAGCTCCGGGCTACACGCTTCGTGGTGGCACCAATGAGATTCTTCGCGGCATTGTCGCCCGTGCGCTCGGGGTGCGCTAACCATGAATGATTCATCACAGGTTCCCTCTTCACAACTTGCTCTGCGCGCAGATGATCTACTCGTTGAGACCATCGACGGTTTGTTTGCCGACAATTGCACCCCCGAGCGCCTAGCCGCTGCCGAGTCAGCCAACGGTTTCGATACCGCGCTTTGGTCACTGTTGAGCGAAAATGGTCTCACCCGGGTTGGGCTTCCCGAGTCAATTGGTGGCAGCGGTGGGACACTCCACGATGCCATTGCCATTGTCCGTGCCAGCGGTTTTCATGCCGCGCCGGTGCCCATTAGTGATTCGATTGCTGCCGCGTTTGTGTGCGCCGGTGCGGGCCTTCCTATTCCCGCGGGCGCGCTGGCCTTCGCCATCCTTGAGGGTCCAGCCAACGGTGATGGTCGCTCGGTTCGCGTTCCCTGGGGCGGAGCAGCCGAGCATCTCCTAGCCGTTTCTGCCGACGGCGTTGCCACAGTTCCCGTAACTCCGGAGATCATCGTTGCTACGGGCCATAACTACGCCGGCGAGCCATGGGTTGATGTTGCTTCATCCGTGTTCTCAACGGGTGGCCAAGTCACAAGTGAACAGATAACACCGCAAGCTACCCGTGCGACCGCTGCTTTGTTTCGCAGTGCAGCCCTCGCAGGAGCATTGGATCGTACGGTGGAGTTGTGCATCCAGTATGCCAATGAGCGTGAGCAGTTCGGTAAGCCCATTGGCAAGTTCCAGATCCTGCAGCACTACCTCTCGGAAATGGCAGGCGAATCGGCAGCCACCGGCGCAGCCGTCGACAACGCAGTAGATGTGATCAGTGCGCATATGGGTTTAGAAGAGGCGGTCCTGGCCAGTGCAGCTGCGAAGGCTTATGCCGGTAGAGCCGTGGCAACGGTTACTCGCCTCGCTCATCAGCTCCACGGTGCCATTGGCTATACCGACGAGCACCGTCTGCAATTCTGGACGCGGCGTTTGTGGTCATGGCGCGATGAGTTTGGCAGCGAATCGGAATGGGCGACCGTTCTCGGTAGAGCCGTGGCATCTTCGGGTGGTCCGGCTCTGTGGCCCCGCATCACCTCCTGGCCCCCAGCCCGCTAACGAAAAGTACACCTCACCGCGTTCTCGACGTCAAGAGAACTCGGTACCCACCCTTAAAGGTTTCAGGCTGCGCCCGGCCCCGCTAAAAGATCCGCATACTTACTAACGGGCCCCGGCAACGGGCGAACCCAAACCAGGTCACCATCGACTTCAGCGACCTGAGCAACAGCACGCGTTTTCCCAGAACCGACAATGAGCCAAGCACCCTCGATCACCCGAGACGGATCACGCGCATCACGCAAGAAGGCCCAGGGCAAACCAGTTTCGTCTTCACCATTGAGGTCAACTCGTAGGTCGAGATCATCTATTTCCATGTTGTCCGTCCCTTCTCATCAATGTGGTGCCGGTTCAACATCACAGAATACTCGCAGCCCAGCAACGACTCCAGCAGTGCTTCGATACTCAGATGGCAGAGCGTCACGTGCGGGGATCGAAATGTTGGCACGATTTCCACTCCCGCATCCCTCAGATTGCCGACGGCAAAAACCGCAACTGACGAGAACCGCACCAAGCGATCTTCACAAAGCGCATCGATCTCCTGCTCCGTTGGAGCGAGAAAGCCCGACACCCCGAAGCGTTTCCAGTCTGGATAGCGTTCGTAAAAGCGGTGGGCATCGGCGGTGAGGACCTCAGAATCAAGCTCATCCCCTCGAACGACTAGTGCGTGTGCGCGTAAATCATTGCGTAGCGTCCTGGTGGCACTTTCCGCGTTGGTGCTGGCAACTGAGGTCAAAACACTACGCAATGACTTACGCTTCCCTGCACTAGTGACCAATCCTCCGGAACTACCGCCAGACGGATTCGGGGCAGATTCTCCCTGATCATTGCCGCTCGACGGCATCTACGCCCGAGCCGACCAACGGCACCGCTATGGGCTCCGCTTGAGGTTCGAAAGCCCACGACAACCCAAACATTTGGCTTACGCGGTCAAGCAGGCGAGCCGTGAGAAGTGCGCAGTAGATCTGAGCGATTGAGCCGAGCCAAGTTGGGCTACCCGAAGACTGGTACTCGTAGCAACGAACCCATTGGACTACCTGCGCCGCGTCCCTGGGCGATTCAATCGGAGGATTTGGCCAAGGCTCGTCACGATGGCTTGCGAAGAACCCATCGTGGCCCGGTGTGCGACCCAGAACGGAGCGGTTCTCCGCACGTAAGTGATCAAGCAACCAAGAACGGTCATCGAAGGTGCCGAGATCCAGCGGCACCATGGCACCATTGGGTTTCACCACTTGGGCGACACCCAAACGATGGCCTGCTGACACGAGCACGCGAAGGTGCTCAAGAGGAAGTTCAAACGCGCTCATAGCGAATCCCTTCTGTGGCCGAGCCGACCCCACCCCGCTACTGAGAGGTGAACGTACAAAAAGGCTTCGGATGCGTGAGGGGGAAGCTCAACGACGAACGTCGGTAGAGCAATTGAACCAGAGAGGGTATGACAAAAAATTGAGCTGACAAAACTGGCCAGGAACCTAGGGAAACCAGTTCGTCAGCCTCACTTCAACGATGAACAGCCACTTGAATGGGGCGTTCAAAACCTTCCAGCCCGACGACAACGCCTCGGCCTGTTGCAGCACTGTCTGTACAGCCACGTCTTGCAGATCTGGTGGGTAGCCGTACTTGCGGAGGATATTCTTCACCAAGACCCGCATACGAGCCCGCGCCGATTCCCGATGCGCCCAGTCGACGGTGACGTTCTCACGAAGGCTCACCAACAGCTCGTGAGCGATTACTCGCAATTGGTCATCACCCATCGCTTCAACGGCACTGTTGTTCTCGGCCAAAGCATCATAAAACGCGATCTCCTCATCAGAGAGCCCGGTCTCTTCGCCACGAAGCCGAGCCGCTCGAATGTCTTTGGCAATCTGAATGAGTTCCTGAAGCACTTGCGCAGTAGTGAATCGGGGGGCTTCCAATTTCCGCAACAGGCTGTTGCTCAATTGAGCCGGGAGACCGATCAGACCAAGGCGATTCGGCAAAGGCTTGTTGCCGAATTTGGCCAACAGCCTGTTGGCCAAATTCTCCGTCGTTCTCCTCACGAGTTGAATTGGTGCTCTGAACTTGGTCGATCCACCCGGCTCCAGCGTTTTGCAATTGGCCAACAGCTTGTTGGCCAATGGGAAGTCGGCCCCAGAACTCACACCACTGCCGAATGTATTTGAGATTGCTCGCCGAAAAGCCCTTTACTTCCGGAAACTCCCGCATCAAATCCGAGCTGAGCTGCTTTAGAAACCCCGTGCCCCAGGCAGTTTCAGCCTGTTTGGCCACAATTTCACATTCAAGTTCCAGTAAAACGCCAGCAGTTCGGTGTTTACCGTAACGGCTGCCTTGAGCTGAACAGATCTAAACCGAGCCTTCAGGTCAAGAATCCACTGACGATAGTCACTCTCAGTGAATTCGCTACGCGCCGCGTAGTGAATCGGTGTTTGCTCAGATTTCAAGATCGCTAACCTTTCCGATAGCTGTGGATTCGCCCAGTTTGGTCGGATTGGGATCGAAATCGAGGGCCGGGAGTTGCAAAATATGTCGGCGATCGAGCTCGTCACGAAGTTCTTCTTCGCTAGGCAGCACCAGCCGGTATTTCGACGCAAACAGTTGCGGGTTCTCATTTAGTACTGAGTACCGCACAACGGTGTCATCTTTGTCGGCACACAGAATGATCCCGACAGTTGGGCTGTCGCCAGAATTGAGGAGTCCGGTCAAAAAGCCTGTGAAGAACAAGCTAATCAACCGCACTCGCTCCGATCACATCAACGTTGGTGCACTTGATCTAACCGCCATTGACACGTCCGCGCAGGCCCTTCTTCCAGGGACCCGGATTACGAAAACCACGGCGATGGCAAAAAAAGACGGTGGTCGTTCGGCGGTTGGCGTGGCGTTACCGTTTGTTGACTCGGCCTTGGAGGGCTCGGAAGGACAGGGTGAAGCCGATGGCGAACACTCCAGCGATGGCGCCGAGGGTTCCAAAGATGGTTGTCGTCCAACCGTTGGTGATGATTGAGCGCAAACCTTCGAGTAGGTAGGTGACGGGGTTGAGCGAAACGATGTTTTGCAACCAGCTACTCATGGCCGATTTTGGCACCGCAGTCGTGGTCAAAAACGCAAACGGGAAGAAGATCAGAAATGCCGAGTTCACCGCGGCGGGGTTGGCGGTTTTCAGGGCGATGGCGTAGCTGAATCCAGTGAACGCCAAGCCCCACAATCCGCACAGCAACGCAAACACGAAAATCCCCGCCACACCTGTAGCAAACCGCACCCCAAAGGCCATGGCGACGCCGATGATGGGGAGGGTGAGGGCAAATGCCAGGGCAAAGTCGGCCATCATCAAACCCAGTAGGAGGGTGATTCTGCGGACGGGAGTGGCTAGTAGTCGGTCGAAGTAGCCGTTGTTGATGTCGGTCACCAACGCTGCGGCCCTGCTCAAACCAGTCACGCCAAAGATGACCGCTGGTGGAAGTTGGAAGGCTTTGTAATTGCTCACGGAAGTGGCTCCCTGGGTCAGCTTTGCTAGTGAACCAACGTTCACCACATAGAAGAACGCTCCGATGATCAGCGGTGGAATTACCGCTTCTTTGTCGCGGATCATCGAGCGAAGCGATCGCCGAGCAACGGTGGCCAGATCCCCAATCAGCCCAGCCGGACGGGCCAGCAGTTCTTCGGTTCCACGCCGGTGAGTCTTCTCGGCAGTGTTCTCGGCAGTGTTCTCGGC
>JAYTWN010000382.1:0-2928 GCA_043743435.1 Acidimicrobiia bacterium | reverse complement strand
CGGCCCATTTCCGTCCAGCGGAGAATGCGGCACCACCACGACCTACCAGGTTGGATTCGCCAATGGCCGCGATCACTTGTTCCGGGCCCATAGCAATGGCTTTGGTTAGCGCTTCGTAGCCACCGTGGGCCTGGTAGTCGTTGAGCGATAGAGGGTCGACAACGCCGACACGGCCGAGCAGGCTGAGTGCGGCATTCGGGGTTTGCGGAGCGGAAAACGAGGGTGCTGGTTCGGGTGCGGCATTGTGTGGTCCCAAATCGATAGCCATGGACACTTGGGTCATTAGCGCTGGCGCAAGCACTGCCTCATGCGGATGGTCGCCAGCCTGGGCCACGAGAACGGCCGGGGCGCGTTCGCACAAACCAAGGCACGGTGACGCAGTTACTCGCACGTCGGTACGTCCGGCGGCTAGCGCTTCGGCTCGTTCCAAGATGTCCTGTGCGATTAGGAAACCTTCAGGGTCAACGGAGCGGTCAGAATCGTTTTTGTGATTGGGAAGTGCGCTTACCATCGAGCAAACCAAATCGGTGCACACGTGAACGGTTCGCAGTGGAACGGGTTCGAGAGGGAAGAGGGCGTAAAACGAAGCAACGCCATAGGCTTCGGAAGGTGGCACATCGAGACGACGGGCTAGTTCGCCGAGCCCTCCTTCACTGATGTACCCAACTCGTTCGGCCAAAGCGTGCAATCCGCCGAGGAGCAGATGTCTGCGAGAAGCAGCTTGATGAATGCCCCCGCCATCACGGAGCCAAACGTCGCCAAAACTCACCCCTGGACGGGTTTCTGCTCCCAGTGCTTTGTCGAGAGCCGAACGTTCGGCTGTCGTCGGCGGAACCTGGGTGAATTTGAGATCCATGCGTGCTTAGTTTCCAGCGATGAGTTCGGGCAAGCGGGTCGAGAAAGTGTTTGGAGCGATTTCTTGACTTCGGGGGTTCAGGGAGGCAGAGCCCCCGTGAGTGCATTTCTCAACCCGAATCGCCGACGCTTTGAACTCGGCAGTGCCCGAACGAGGATCGGTGTAGTCGATGGTGAGAATGTTGACGTCGATTTCGTCGGGGAAGTGCATGGTCATAAACGCAAGCCCGGGGCGAAGGGAATCATCGAAGCGGACCGGGGCGATCAACGAACCGCGTCGTGAAGAAACCACTGCATCTTCACCATCGGCGAGATCCAGAGCCGATGCATCAGAGGGGTTCATATCAATGGTTTCGCCCATGCGTAGCGGCGACATAAATCCACCCGACTGCACGCCACTGTTGTAGGAATCCAGTCGACGGCCGGTGGTGAGGCGAAGCGGGAATTCCTCGGTGAGCTCGTCAACTGGGCCCGCCCACTCGACAGAACTGAATGGGGCAAGCCGACCGCGATCCTCGAGTTTTTCGGCCCAGAGACGGCCATGAAGGAAAGATGGCTCCAGTGTTTCTTCGCTCGGGCACGGCCATTGGATACCACCAAGAGCTTCTAGGCGCGCATAGTTCATGCCCTTGTGGAGAGGGGAGAGGGATCGCAGTTCGTCCCACACCTGCTCCGCTGATTGCTCTAGCCATTGATGACCCATGGATCGGGCGAGGTCGCCGATGATGGCAACATCGTCACGAACGCCGGCTGGTGCGTTGATGGCTTTGCGGACCCGTTGTACTCGGCGCTCAGAATTCGTCACCGTTCCATCGGTTTCGCACCACGCAGCACTGGCTGGAAAGACAACGTCGGCTAGTTCGGCGGTTTTGGTGCGGAAGATGTCTTGCACCACGAGGTGATCGAGTGATTCCAACAGGTGAATGGCTTTGGCTGAATCGGCTTCGGATTGGGCTGGGTTTTCGCCGACGACGTAGGCCGCACGCAGTTCCCCGCGTTCCATGCCTTCGAACATCTCGGTGAGGTTCCAGCCGTTGTGCGCAGGGATAGACACGCCCCATGCCGACTCGAACTTCATACGTGCACTTGCATCTTGCACATCTTGGAATCCGGGGAGCTTGTTTGGTAGCGCGCCCATGTCGCCGCCACCTTGCACATTGTTCTGGCCACGAAGAGGGGACAGCCCAGAACCATCGCGCCCAACATGTCCGGTGAGGAGTGCGAGGTTGATGAGCGAAACCACGTTGTCAACGGCGTTGTGGTGTTCGGTGATTCCTAGCGTCCAGCACAACTGTGCTTTCCCGGCGCGGGCATAGGCGTGCGCCATAGCCTTGATGGCTTCCTCGGGAACCCCGGTCACTGCTGCGGCTCGCTCTAAAGTCCACGGTTCAACCGATGCGGCGTAGTCGTCATAACCGGTGGTGGCATTTGCTATGAACGCAGTGTGCGCCAAACCTGCGTGAATGATTTCGCGACCAATGGCGTGGGCCAGAGCAATATCGGAACCGACCGTGAGCCCGAGCCAACGATCGGCAAAGCGCGCAGATGATGTTCGGCGCGGATCGACCACGAAAAGCTGTGCACCCTTATGCAGCGCGGTCAAGACGTGATGAAAAAAGATGGGGTGCGTTTCGCGAGCGTTGGAACCCCAAAGGATTACGACGTCGGCTTCTTCAACTTCGCGATACGAACTTGTACCGCCGCCTGCTCCAAGAACTGTGGCCAGACCGACCACGCTAGGAGCGTGTCAAGTTCGGTTGCAGGAATCGATGTTGTTGGTGCCAAACACTGTGCGAGCGAATTTCTGCACCAGGAAGTTCACCTCATTGGTGGCCTTCGAGCAGGAGAAGACGCCAACCGATTTGGTGGGATCAGCTCCGGGCGCGGAAAGGACCCGCTTAAACCCTTCGGCGGCGCGGGTTAACGCTTCTTCCCATGTGGCCGGTCGAAGCACGCCAAATTCGCGAACCAACGGCTCGGTGAGGCGGGGATACGGAGCATGTTTGTGCTTACGAGCCATGCTCAAAATCTAGTCGGGCACAGCTTGCAATTGGTCATTTCGCACTCTCGTCG
>JAYTWN010000381.1:0-3996 GCA_043743435.1 Acidimicrobiia bacterium | reverse complement strand
TCAAGTTCACCAAGCGCAACTTCGGGATCCCCAACTTTGATCGTGCGCATACCAAGTGCTGCGGCTGGCTTGAGGTTAATTCCAAGGTCGTCGAGAAATACCGCTTCGTTTGGCGTGATGGCAATCGCTTCACAGGCCATCTCATAAAACTTTCGCTCGGGCTTACGAACTCCAGCATTTCGAGATTGCGTTACATGATCAAACATCGCCATCACCTCGTTGACATCGGTGCGATCGCGCTCGTCGCCGGTTTGCACGTTGTTGGTGAGGCAGGCAATCAGGTAGCCGGAAGCTTTGAGTTTGCGAAGCGCTTCCACCATTTGCGGACGAATTTCACCGTGCAGCAGCGACATGATCCGGCGAGCGTCAACCCGGTGCCCGAGTTCGTGGGCTTCAGCTTCAAACAGCGAGCAAAAGCCATCGAAGGACACATCACTACGTTCAAACTGCGCCCACGCGTTGGTGTCAGGGTTTTGCGAATTGATCGAGCGTATGAGTCCGGCGGGAAGTGAGTTCTCGTTTTCATACTTGGCAAAGGCGTCAAACGGTGACGACAAAATGACTCCGCCGAAATCCCACAGTACTGCCCGAATTGGCAAATGCGTTGGTGTTGCGGCGGCTGTTGTTGTTGAGACTGTTGTTGCGGGCGCTGAGACTGTTGCGGCGGCTGCTGTTGAGACTGTTGTTGCGGGCGCTGAGTTTGTTACTTCCATGCCTTAAGTGTGCCCCATCAATTCGCCGCAAAACGAATCTATGGCTTCCGAAGCAGACCTCCAACGGGTCGAGGGTGCGGCGCCACGCAGTTACGACTCAACAGGCGGTGGTTCGTCAAACGCGACACTGGGGACAAAGGGCACCGGCCCACCAGGGGAGGTTGACGGCCCTTCGAGTGTCCCCGAAGACACCAGCACCGTACGACCGGGTCCGCGAACATTGTCTTTGCGCATACGATCAGTCACGCGGACGCGAAGCTCACGAGCCACCTTCCATTGCTGACGTGGCGCGGTCTTGGCCACCAGGCGGATAGTGACCCCATCTGCTCCCATTGCCTGGACTCCCTGAACCTCTGGGGTTTCCAAAATGGCAGCGCCGATTATCGGGTCTTTTTGAAGCGCGCTTATCTCTTGGGCAAGTGCGGCCATCACCACATTCACGTCGTTGTCGTAGGAAATGGTGACATCGACAATGGCCCGTGACCATTCCATCGACTGATTTCCTACCTGGCGAATATCACCGTTGGGCACAAACCAAACGGTGCCATCAGCAGAGCGGAGCCGGGTGATCCGCAACGAGATATCTTCCACCGACCCACTCGCGGTGCCAATGGTAACGACATCACCAATCCCAAATTGATCTTCCAACAAAATGAACAGACCGCTTAAGTAATCCTTAATGAGCGACTGCGCACCAAAAGCAATGGCCAATCCCGCGATGCCGGCACCAGCCAAGAGCGGCCCAAGGTTGACCCCCACTTCACCGAGTACCAACAACGTGGCGACGATCACCACAACAATTCGCCAACCACTGGCTAGGGCATCACCAATGGTCTGAGCCCGTTGTTCACTACGAACGCTGCGATTTCGGATTGGTGTACGCCTACGAAACTCTGCCACGGCCCTTCGAAGAAACCTCCCTCCAAATCGACCCAGAAACCAGCCGCCCAACACAATAAATGCAATGCGTAGTGGGCCCACCAAAATGAACTCTGCCGTCTGCGCTTGAAACTCTGAAGCGCCAAGTCGTTCAGCTAGTCGCCGGACGTACCCCGTCCCAGCCGAGCGGGCGGCATCACTAACCGCGTTGAGGGGATTGGCAGTAATTGATTCGGATGCCATCCCCTCAGCCTTACACGCTCGAACTCCCTCGTGGACAGGAGCGGTTCGTCTTAGATCCGTAGGGACCTGACTGCGGAAAACTTCGCCTATTCGCTTCACGATGGCTCCGGGAACAGGCGCTAGGTTTTAGTCCATGACCGGCACTTCTCACCCTGAAACGACGTGGCTACTTACGGGTGGCGCTGGCTACATCGGGGCCCACATCGTGCGTTCGCTCAGGAACCTCGGTATCGGCGTGGTCATCCTCGACGATATGAGCGACGGTGTGGCAGAGAACATTCCAGTCGACGTACCCCTCGTTGAGGCCAGCATTTTAGATACGGCGACCGTGGAATCGGCTTTGCGAGACCATGACATCCGGGGCGTCATTCATCTTGCAGCCAAGAAAGCTGTCGGCGAAAGTGTCGAGCGGCCCCTGCACTATTACGAGCAGAACGTGCTGGGCACCCACTCATTACTCACGGCAATGCAACGCGTAGGTGTTCGCAACGTGATGTTTTCGTCGTCGGCAGCAGTGTACGGCGAAACCGGGCTTGAAGTGGTCAACGAAGAATCACCAACCGTGCCGACGAGCCCCTACGGTGAGACGAAACTGATCAGCGAATGGATGATCAAAGATCAGGCGAGAGCGACCGGTCTATCGTATGTAAGCCTACGATATTTCAATGTGGCTGGAGCCGGCTCGCCTGAGCTGGGGGATCGCGGCGTGTTCAACCTGGTGCCCATCGTATTACGAGCGCTCACCCGCGGCGAACGGCCAAAGGTTTACGGTGCCGACTATCCAACCCGCGATGGATCCTGTATCCGCGACTACATTCACGTGTCCGATTTAGCCGATGCCCATGCTGCGGCCGTCGTGCACCTCAACAACCACCATGACGCTGGGCCACAAACAATGCGCGCCTACAATGTTGGTACCGGTACCGGCACCACGGTGCTTGAAGTGATGGACGCGGTGCGTGCCGCAACCGGTAGTGATTTTGACCCGGAGGTCGTTGGACGCAGAGCCGGGGACCCCGCTCGTGTGGTTGGAAGCCCGGAGCGCATCAACCGTGAACTTAGGTGGACGGCCACCCGTTCGCTCCACGACATGGTGGCCAGTGCTTGGGAGGCGTTTCTAGCCCACCCACCAACCCGAGGCTAGGGCGCCCGCAAGCTCAGCCAAAGTTTTTGACTCTGAGGCAGGGTTAGCGAGTTGGGACCACCGCTATTCGACCGTCGGCTGAGTGAACTGATCGTAAGCGAGCGTTGTAATGACGCTCCAACACTTCAGCAACGAGAACATCGGCCGGAGATCCGCACCCCACACCAACGCCTTGGACCAACAGCACGAGATGGTGCGCATACTGTCCAGCGAGGGTGAGATCGTGCATCGCCGACAAAATGACCAGGCCGCGTTGAATGCGTAGTTCGTCAACCAATTCGAGTACCTGTTGTTGATGTCCAACGTCGAGCGCACTGGTTGGTTCATCAAGAAGCAGCACCGGTGCTTGTTGCGCCAGGGCACGAGCGATCACGGCACGCTGACGTTCGCCCCCACTCAAACTGGTGATGAGACGATCAGCAAAACCCGCCAGGTCGAGTCGCTCCAGCAGTTCAAAAACGATGGCTCGATCGTCACTACCCGGTCGTCCAAACCAGCCCAAGTGCGGAGTGCGGCCAAGGAGCGCATAGTCAAACACCGTCATGCCGACGGGGATAATCGGCGCTTGCGGAACAACGGCAATGAGCCTGCCAATGGCCTTACGGTCGAGCTTGGCCAGATCCTCCCCATTCACCTCAACCGTGCCGGTTACGGAAACCGCGGAACCTTGGGAACGCAAAACACCCGAAAGCGCCCGGAGTGCAGAGGATTTCCCGGCGCCATTGGGCCCGAGTAGTCCAATCCACTCCCCTGCCTTGGCCCGAAGGTCGAGTGATTGCACCACCGTCGACGCTCCAAGACGAACCGTCAGATCGATACACGAAAACAGTATTGGAAGCGAAGCAGAGATGGGGCCCGCCAGTTCCACAAGGAGTTCCCGATCCGCCTTGCCGGTCGAAAGTGAACCCTCTGGTGGGACTCGAAGCGAAGCGGAGATGGGGCCCGCCAGTTCCACAAGGGGTTCCCGATCCGCCTTGCCGGTCGAAAGTGAACCCTCTGGTGGGACTCGAAGCGAAG
>JAYTWN010000380.1:0-2485 GCA_043743435.1 Acidimicrobiia bacterium | reverse complement strand
ATTGGAGCACCTTCGCCGCTGGCGGCCACTTCGCAGCCATGGAACAACCGAAGGCCTTAGTCGGCGATATCCAATCCTTCTTCCGACTCGTTCGCTAGCGGCAACTCCTCGCGGCAACTCCTTGCGGCAGCCACCGCAACAACCAGGCCAACTCGAAGACATCGCGAACTACCTTCGTTCTTTCCGGCCGTGAGGGCATACAACCATACGTTCGCAAACTGTTTCAAAAAACAAGAATTCCTTTCGATCACCAAGCCTCAGAAACAAGCGTGTACTTATGAACTTTCTCGAACACCTGCAATCCGACCTCACACGAATTCAGTCGCTCGCTGGTGGCAACCTATCTGCTGTGGTGCCCTCGTGTCCAGGGTGGGATCTCGCCAGGCTGGTAGGACATCTCGGACGTGTTCACCGTATGGCTCTTGCCGTCGTCAGTACCGGGTCAATGACTCCTGCGCCTCCCGCAGAACTACCTGCACCGCCCGACAGTCATGATGCCCTGCGCGCTTACTTTGCTGAGTCTTCCGCGCAGTTGGTTCACGATCTGTCGACCACCCCGCTCGATGCCCCCTGCTGGACGTTTCTTGGAACGGGAGATGTCACGGGGTTTTGGCACCGTCGCATGGCTCAGGAACACGCCATTCATCGTTACGACGCAGAACTTGCCGTCAATGACCCCCGACCGATCCCGGTTGATCTGGCCATCGACGGCGTGAACGAATACTTCATCATGACCAACCTTCGAGTCCTACCAAGGAAACCCGATTTCGCCCTCGGCGGAACGCTTCATCTCCACACCACCGACTCCCCTGATGGCGAATGGATGATCGAACAAACCGGTTCGGCGCTCACCGTCACCCACGGCCATGGCAAAGGCGATGCCGCCGTCCGAGGAACCGCCAGCGACCTGCTGCTCGGGTTGTGGGGCCGCAAAGACCTCACCAGCACCAACTACGAACACTTCGGCAACCCCTCCATCACCGCAGCCCTGGCCTCCCTAGGCGGAAACTGACTCACGTCAAAGCAATACGTACACGTGAGTTAGTCGTTGTCGTCTGAGCTGCTCGTGTCGAGGAGGTTGACGGCTTTTTCAACGGAGCGGCGGGCTCGGGTGACGCGTCGTTCTAGGTTGGCCGCTTTGACACGTTCGTGGTCTTCGGCACCCACGGCGTTGCGAAGCAGATCCATGGCGATATCGGCCAGTTCTTCGCTCATAGCCCGTAGCTTGTCGGCGGCATCTTCGATTCGTTGCATCAGCGTTCCTTGTGTTGTGGTGCGCTCGTCAAAGCCAGGTTCAAACCGAGGGCCTGGTCGATGATTTGCATTGGGTGCTTAGTAGCTACGCCACCAGCTTCAAGCCAGAGAGAGCAACCGGGATTGGCACTGGCCACCAGCGGCGCGCCGGTCTTTGCGATGACCGTGATCTTCTGCGCGCGTATCTCTCCGGCCAGATCGGGTTGCGTGATTTGGTAACTACCGCCAGCCCCACAGCAGCGTCCGTCATCGTCGAGTTCCACGCAATCAGCGAACGGGGCCAACACCGTACGAACTGGTAAGTGCGCTTTCTGAACGTGCCGAAGGTGGCAGGGATCTTGGATGGCCACGGTCGGTCGTTGATGGGTAGATGGAGGCGTCGGCAACAAATCCATACGCCCCGCCAGCCATTCGTTCACGTCAACGACCCGCTCGGAAAACTCTTCGGCCTCGTGATCACACAGCAGATTTCCGTAGTCTTTCAAAGCGGCGCCGCAACCGGCCGAATTCACCACGATCGGGGCAAACCCCGGACAGGTCCGCATCACTCGGCGGGCCAAGCGTTCCGCTTCATGATGTAAGCCAGCATGGGCATGCAACGCACCACAGCAATCGGCCGAAGCGCCAGCCAAGCCCACCTTTGCACCGGTAGCTCGCATCACCCGCAAGGTCGCTTCGTGCACATCACGTTGCCAAGCATCCATCACACAACCGGTAAACAACCAAGCGTCTACCGCTCCACGATCGCTCGTCAACGCCACCTGGCGGATTGGCATGAGCGCAGGCAAACCTAAGTGGCTTTGCAACTTCTTCGGGACGAGACCAACTCGTTGGGCCAGCCCGAGCAACGACGAACCAAACAGGAGCAGACGATGATGACCGAGTGGCCGCAATCCCAATCGAAGCCAGCGTGGAACCGGTCGGATGTTTTTGGTAGCCAGCACGGTTCGGGTTTGCTCCATAAGTTCACCGAAATGCACTCCCGAAGGGCATGCCGTTTCACAACCCCGACACATCACGCAACGGTCCATGAACGTGGCGAACTCATCGTCGAGGGGAACCAAACCCTGCTCGACGGCTCGCATCAAGGTAATTCGTCCTCGGGGCGAAGCTGATTCTTCCTCCGTCGCTCGGTAGGTTGGGCAGTGAGGAAGGCAGAGCCCACAAGACACGCAAGCCGAAAGCAGATCGTCGTTCAAACCGAGCGGTGTCGACTTTTTGAAAACCCCAA
>JAYTWN010000379.1:0-4930 GCA_043743435.1 Acidimicrobiia bacterium | reverse complement strand
ATGGAAATCTCGGCTCGGGCACGGTCACGGTTCGCCGCAAAATACGCTGCATACTCATCTGCGTACAAATCAATATCACGGCCGACGAGGGGAACTCGTTTGGTGCGGATGACATGGTCGGGAGTTACGGGGCCGCGCGTTGCTAGATCAGCTAGATCTGCCCGGCTCACAAAGCGCATGGTAGCTGGATCAGTGTGGCGAGTAACGATCATGGGCTTTTTGGCCACCAGACAAAGCTTGCGACGCAGTTCCGCTAGCTCAGCCGCACAAACGTGAGGTACCGCAGAAGCAGCCTCAACCTCCGCGACCGGGACTGAATCGAGATGGGCTTTTGCCAAGCCAATCAATTCCAAATGCAACCGGTACGCCTCGGCAGTCGTGTCGGCGAAGGTGAACAAACCATGGTTCAGCAACACCATGCCAACGGTTCCGGAATGAGCATCCGATGCCCACTGTGCCGCCACCGCCCGAGCAAGATCAAAGCCCGGCATCACATACGGGACCACCACAACTCGATCACCAAACACCGTGCGGACCACGTCGTCGCCGTTAGTCAGGTTCGTAAGTGTAAGGATCAAATCCGCATGACTGTGTTGCACGGCGCGGTGGGGTAAAAATGCGTGAAGGAGTGCCTCTACCGATGGCTGCGGTGCACTCGGATCGAGACGGGCGGCCGAGAGTTCCCGCATCATGTCAGTATCAGAAAGCGAGGTGAGTTCTCCCAAAGCCAACAATCGCTTCATCGGCAGCGCAGTGAATCCTGCACGCTCAATCGTGGCCAGATCCCAGCCCGAGCCCTTCACGTAAAGCGCCTCAATCGTCTGGCCAGTGATATCGACCCAGGGGGCCTTCACCGAGGTGTTCCCACCCCCATGCAACACCAACGACGTATCCGCCCCCAACAACCGAGACCCTCGCACACACTCGTCAAGCGCGTCCCCGTCGCCGGATCGGTTGGTCAAAATCTCGCTTGGATCAAACGGCTTGTTTTGCGGGCTCATCATTGTGTTGAGCACTGTCGTTCGCTGACCTTGCCCTTCTCCTCAAATCACCGCTCACTATAGAAGCCAACGACGAGAACGATCTGCGGTGCCTCGCATACTGCTATCAGCTGATGCTAGCGTTGTTGTATGGCTTCGATTCGAACCACATTCACCCTCGATGATGAACTCGCAGCCCAGGCACGAAAGTTTGGGGTCAACATTTCGGCCGCGGCTCGTGACGGCGTCACCGCCGCCGTGAAAGCTGCCCAGGGGAAAGGCGATCGGGACGCGTACCTCTTGCATCCCGAACGACAGGATCCATTCTGGAACGAAGCAGAAGTTTGGGGCGAAGAATGAACCGCGGCGAAATATGGGTCGCCGAAGCAGGACGCAAGGTAAGGCCGGTTCTCGTGTTGACAAGACCCGAAGTTATCGACGTACGAACGCTCGTCACCGTGGCTGAGATAACCACCCAGCTCCGAGGATTACTCACCGAAATAGATTTTGATTTCCAACAAGCCGGGCTGGACCGAAAGTCGGTCATCAATTGTGACGGTCTCCATACGATCGCTCAAAACTCTTTGACGAACTACGTCGGGACCGTCGATGAGCAAACCATGCAACGAGTTTGCAGCGCCATCAGTTACGCCCTCGGCTGCTGAAAGAAGGCCCGTTTTCCCTCGGCTCCCGTTCCACCAGGTTTTGGAACCCTTCGGTCACGCGTGTTCTTGGTTTGCGGTTAGAGCTAGTGTCCTGTGCTGGAAGTTGTGTGAACATGTCTATTCCCAGCACCACCGCGGAGAACCCATCAAAATCACTGCGCAATCACTTGCGCGAACACGCACTAGGGAGGGTTCCTAATCGCAGTTCACAAAAGGGCGGTAAAAGTGGCACACTGCCCGGGTGGCAAATGGTGCAGTAAGTGAAAAGGTCAAGAACGTGCCGAAACAACCGCTTCTCGGGGCGGTGAAAGACGTCTTGGCCCGAGCCAAAGAGGTGCGGGCGGCACAGCTAGTGAGCGCAATTGCGCTGCGAGCGTTGCTGTCGTTCTTGCCGATGCTCTTGTTGGCCGTGGGCATCTTGGGTTTGGTGGCCAAAGGCCGAGCCGGGCTGGGCAACGATGTGGTCGAGTGGATCAAAATCAAAGGTGAATTTGCCAATGTCATAAAGACTGCAGTGGAAGATTCGGGCAAGGGTAACGGGGGTCTCATTGCCGTGATCGTTTCATCCCTACTCCTGCTTCCCGCTGCATTGGGTGTCTTCGCCTCGGTGTCGACGGCCTGTAACGCGGTTTGGCAGACACCTGAACGAGGGCTCGTCGACAAGTTGTTGGGTATTCCGTGGGTGATCGGCTTGGTGGTCATTGCTGCGGCTTCGGGTTTCGCCACCTCGCTCGTTTCAATCATCCCCATTCCGTTTCTTGGCACCGTGACTGCGTTGGCCGGCGCGGCGGTTTCGGGAGCGGCCCTGTGCGTTTGGACCCACAAGATCCTTACCAACGCCAAACTTCCGCTCAAGGCTCATCTTCCCGGTGCGATCATCCTCGGTTTGGTAGCCGCCGTTATTCAGGTTGCTGGCAGCGTATTGGCGAAGAAGTTTTTGGAATCCGCCAAAGCCTGGGGCGCGTTCGCTGGCGTCTTTGCCTTCATTGCGTTGCTGAATTTGGTCGGCCAGGCCATCGTGTGGAGTGCCATTGTGAATGTGGTCCGCTGGGAACGCACCCACGGCACCGTCCAGATGAGCGGCCGCGCGCCGGCCCTGTTGAACGACACCTGGTCTGAACTAGGCCGCGGCGGTGCTCGTCCAAAGATCAAAAAGGTTCGTAGACTCCCAAAGTTCCCCAAGCGCGTCTAAACGCACCTACGCGCACAGGCACTAGACCTGGCCGAAGCACAGAATTCGTGGGAATGGGCGTTTAGCAAGCACCCAATCACACGAGTTTGTCGTTGTAATCAACGGCGAGCCGATTGTGAACGTTGGGCTGGGAGCAATACCCTCGGAGCATGAGAATTTCGTGCGCGTTTCCACCGGTTCCTGAAACACCACAACACATCGAGCTGGCCGAACAACTCGGCTATCACACCGCCTGGGTGTACGACACGCCAGCCCTCCAAGTAGACGTGTGGATGACCCTCGCCCTCGCCGCGGTACGCACCAAACGCATCGTCCTCGGCCCAGGCGTGCTGATCCCTTCCTTACGACACCCCATGGTTACTGCGTCGGCCATTGCGCATTTGGTGAGTCTGGTGGGCGAGGATCGCGTGGTGGTTGGCGTAGGAACGGGCTTCACCGGTCGACGAGCCATGGGCCAGAAGCCACTCAAATGGGCCGACATGCCATCATCTGTGGGCTTAGTAAAATCGTTACTACACGGCGAAACCGTTGAAGTTGAAGGACGGTTGATTCGCATGCTCCACGGTGCGGGGCAAGCTCCAAGTAGACCGATCAACGTGCGATTCGTGTTGGGCGTGAACGGACCGAAGGGGTTGACCACTGCAGCGTCGATAGGATGCGGGGTCTTCACCAGCCGACCACGACCGGGCACACGCTATGAGGACTTACCATCGGCGACATTGCTGGGGTTTGGAACCGTCGTAGGCGAAAACGAAACCATCGAATCGCCACGCGTTTGGGAAACCGCCGGAGCGCCCGCAGCCGTGGCCTATCACGCGTTTTTGGAACAGCACGATGAGCGGCTCGAATCGCTTCCGAACGCTGATCGCTTCATCGAACTCGCCATGGCCATTCCCGAGGAGAGCCGTCACCTCACGTTGCATGAAGGCCACCTCACCGTGATGAACGACATTGATCGCGCCGTCATGACACCTGCGGCCGCTGCCAGTCTTTCTCCGCTGACCGGTACTGCCGATCAGGTGCGAGAAAAGGCCAAACAGCTTGCCGAGGCGGGGATGACCGAGATTGCCTTTCAACCCGTCGGCGACATCGAAACAGAATTGCGAACCATGGCCGCAGCCCTAAGCCCCTGGATGTAGCCCTTTGCCCTTTGCCCTGCACCGCTCTCCACCACTTTTGCGGAATTCAAGCGGTGCCTCGACCTAGCTATTCGACCTCTAGCTCGACCTCATAGCTCGACCTCATAGCTCGACCTCATATCTCGACCTCTAGCTCGACCTCGTAGCTCGGACTTGTAGCCCGACCTCGTAGCTCGGACTCGTGGCTAGGACTCGTGGCTAGGACTCGTGGCTCGACGTAGAGCGCCGACGACCTGACAAACTATGCAGATGACTGACACGCTTGCATCTGAAACCGTGACCGAGGTACAAATTCGTCGAGCAGCAATCGGTGAGCACCGTATCGTGAGTTTTCCGGTGCCGAAAACGCTGACTGCGGGTGAGGTGTTGTTCCACGTCGATCGCTTCGCCGTGACCGCCAACAACGTGACCTACGCAGCGTTCGGCGATTTCATGAAGTACTGGAACTTCTTCCCCGCTTCTTCCCATGCCGACGTGTGGGGCGTAGTTCCAGTGTGGGGTTTTGGCGATGTGGTGGCTAGCGAGGCAGAAGGCGTGGCAGTCGGCGAACGGTTCTATGGGTACTTCCCGATGGCTTCCCACTTGGTGATCCAGGCCGCCAAGGTGACACCAAATGGCATGTTTGACAGCGCTACGAATCGACGGGATTTGTCGCCCGTTTACAACCAATATGTGCGCGTAGCGAATGATCCGAGCTACTCCGTGGATCTTGAGGCCGTGCAAATGTTGTTGCGTCCGCTGTTCACCACTTCGTTTTTGATCGACGATTTCCTAGGCGACAACCGTCTCTTTGATGCAGCATCGATAGTGCTTTCGAGTGCCTCCTCAAAGACAGCCTACGGTGCGGCGTTTTGTTTACACCGGCGTGGAACGGTGAAGGTTGTGGGTCTTACTGCGGAACGTAACCATGCCTTCACGGAGAGTCTTGGTTGCTACGACCAAGTTTTGACCTAT
>JAYTWN010000378.1:0-13658 GCA_043743435.1 Acidimicrobiia bacterium | reverse complement strand
GCCATCTTCTTCAACTTTACCGTCTGCAGCCCAGAGGGCTTTAGGAAGCGGAGAGAAAACCGGGTGCGAAGCGATAGCTGGGAAGCCAAGGAACGCATTAGTAAGCGTAACGGTCAGTGTGAGTTTCTTATCATCAGCAACTACAGACGTGGGCTTCGGGCCTTTGCCTTCGTTCCAAGCCTGGAAACCGTCGATGATGTAAGAGTGGTAGGCAACCTCTGAAGCCAGCTTGGCATCAGTGGCACGGATCCAACCGTTGAGGAAGCTTGACGGAAGCACTGCTTCTCCGTTGGAGAACTTTGCACCCTTTTTCAGGTTGAAAACCCAGGTCTTGCCCGCGTCGGCGGTGGCCCACTTGGTAGCGGCTGCGGGGACAAGGTCGCCGGAAGCTGCCGTGTCGGTTAGCGAGTCAAACATCAAAACGGCAACCTGAGCGCCGGTAAGTGTCGACGTGGTCCCTGGATCGATGTGATCAGGCTCGCCTGCTGCGAAGTTCTGCAGGTCCACGAAAGGTGTTTCTTTTACGGCCTTTGCAGCAAGTGCGGGCTGAGCAATAAGTCCAGCCGTGATGGCTAGAGCGCCAGCGGCAATGAGGGTGGCACGGGTACGCATGAGACCTCCGTCTCGAGAGTGTTGAAGGCTCCTCGACACGGCAATGTCGAGGTTGTTTCGGTTCCCGTCCCGGGTGGTGGGGAAGTCGATAGGTGTTGAAGATAGCTGGAAAGGCACTCCAATGTGGTTTTCCGCTGTACGCGTAGACCACCAGAGCACGGCTCCAGCCGAACGATCAGTTACTGCATGCGCACAACAAGAGCGATTGTGGTGAACGCCCAGACCAGTGCACAAACAACGGTGATGCGGTCGAGGTTGCGCTCCACCACGGTTGAGCCTGCTGCCGCGGCACCGATTCCACCGCCGAACATGTCAGAAAGACCGCCGCCGCGCCCGCTATGAAGCAGAACCAGCACAATCAAAAAAAACGACGAGAACGCCGAAAGTACAACAACGATGGGGGTAAGAAAAGGCATAAAAACTCCTAGAAGGGTGACGAGAGGTTAGCAACAGCCCACCCGCTCATCGTGGCAAGAGAATAGCAACTTTTGCAAGCACTTTGCAAGCACCTGTATCTAATGTCGTCGGGCCGACTTCGTCACCCGAACGGACGGTGCTCTAACCCGACCGGCAAGCCGGATCGGCGCACCTTCGTGCAGGCTTTGGGCGGGTCTCGATTGGACCCCCGGCCCAAGCGGGCGTTAACCCAAATGAGCTGCTGCTTGGACGATTTTTGCAAACTCGTCGGGGTCGAGCGAAGCCCCGCCGACCAGCAAGCCATCAATATCGGGCTGGCTCAACAACTCCGCAGCGTTCGCGGGCTTGGCAGAACCGCCGTACTGAATTCGTACGCGCAACCCGGCATCAGCACCAAAGGTTTCGACGATCTGAGCACGAACCGCTGCGCACATCACCTGCGCGTCTTCACTCGTCGCCGTTACACCGGTACCAATAGCCCAGATCGGCTCATAGGCCACGACCATCTTGCCCACGTCTTCGGCCTTCACCTTGGCCAGACCGGCAACGATTTGTGCACGTACGATCGCTTCGGCATCGCCGGCTTCGCGTTGTTCCAACGTTTCGCCGCAGCAGAAGATCGGGATCATGCCGTTCTTGATGACCGACTTGACCTTGGCATTCACGACTTCATCAGTGTCACCAAACATTTGACGGCGCTCCGAATGGCCGACGATCACAAAACGCACGTCAAGCTTGGCCAACATGGTCATGCTCACTTCGCCGGTATAGGCACCTTTGTCCTCAGAATGACCGTTCTGGGCACCAAGCTGAATTTGCGCCTTCTTCTCCCCCGCCAAAAATGTCTGCACGCTTCGTATATCGGTGAACGGCGGATGGATCGAAACATCGGCAAACGCGTAATCTTCGCGGGCAAGACGGAAATGCAACTTCTCCACACAGTGAATTGCTTCGAGATGATTGTGATTCATTTTCCAATTGCCGCTAATAAGCGGGAAACGAATTGCCATGGTCATTACAGTCCCATCCGAGCCGCTGCTCCGCGCAGGGCCGCTAGTCCGGGCAAATCGCCCTGTTCGAGATATTCCAGTGATGCGCCGCCGCCAGTAGAAACATGGCTTACTTCGTCATCAAGTTTGAACTTCGCCAACGAAGCCGCTGAATCGCCACCGCCCACAATAGTGAACGCCTTGGTATCGGCCATTGCTTGGGCCACGGTTCGGGTGCCGGCCACGAAACGATCGTCTTCAAACACACCCATCGGGCCGTTCCAAAAAACGGTGCGGGCATCGAGAATCACATCGGAGTATTCGGCTGCGGTTCCCGGGCCAATATCGAGTCCCATGAAATCATCAGGGATACTGCGATGGAGCTGACGAACTTCGCCACTCCGCAAAGCGACATCAGATCCGAATTTTCCATCGCTGCTCAGCGCGGTTACGTCGTGCGGCAGAACAATTTTGTCGCCAGCTTTGGCGAGAAGCTCTTTACACTTCTCCACCATCGTGGGTTCAAACAACGATCCACCGACGGTATAGCCAAGGGCCACCTGAAAGGTATAGGCCATGCCGCCACCGATCAAAAGCTTGTCGCACTTGTCGAGCAGGGCTTCAACAACGCCGAGCTTGTCGGAGACCTTGGAACCACCAAGTACACATACGAATGGTCGCGCTGGTCCATCGATAAGCGCACCGAGTACTTCAACTTCCTTGGCCAGCAAACGACCAGCGGCGCTGGGCAATAGAGCCGGAGGACCAACGATTGAGGCATGGGAGCGATGTGCTGCGCCAAAGGCATCATCGACATAGAAATCTTGACCGGCAATCAACTCGGACACGAACTCTGGCGAGTTGCCTTCTTCACCAGCGTTAAAGCGCAGGTTGTCGAGCAGCTTCACTTCGGGGGCGAGTTCAGCCAACCGGGCACGCACAGGAGCCATTGAGTACTTCTCATCTGGTGCACCCTTCGGGCGTCCGAGATGCGAACATGCCGTCACGTTTGCCCCAGCCGCAACCAACCACTTCAACGTGGGAACCGCAGCCCGAATACGGAGATCGTCGTCGATAACGGCATTGCCATCGGCATCACGACTAATGGGCACGTTAAAATCACAACGCACCAATACGTTCTTGCCCGAAACGTTCGGAAGGTCTTCTAGCTCTGGAACGCCAAATTTCATATGTACACCTAGGTAGAGAGTTATTCGGATTGACTGCTTTGCGATCGCGGTCATCACTGTCGATCACATCATTCGTGCTGCCAGGCGCCTACAGACGCACCGCTACGAACCATCAGCGCGCACCCTGGTTCGAATGGCACGGAAGTATCGGCTCATACGGCCGCAAAGCGTAGGGCAGAAACTCGTAGCGGGGAAGCGGACAACGATCATGTTCCAGCGATTTCTGCTGCTGCGTGGATCGTGTTGTCAACAATTTTAGCCAGCGCCAGTGTTCGATCCTCCACCCGCACCAGCTACCCAACACTCATTGAGCTTGAGACCAACCGGTAGCGTGCACAGAATACGTGCACATACCGTGTTGGTAAAGGTCGCTAGCGAGTAGCCAGTAGGAACCACACCATCAAGGTACGTGCGCATAGCGTGTGGACGGAAGGTCGTTAGTGAACAGGTAAATCCACACCGACGACCCACAAGCGAACTGCCCGGTACGCACCCTGAAGGAACGTACCGGGCAGTTGCAACAATTACTTCTTTGCGGCCTTTGGCATCTTCTTGGAAGCCATGTGGTTGATCAAGTCAACAAGACGGTTGGAGTAACCCCACTCGTTGTCGTACCAACCGAAGACCTTGACCATGTTGCCCATAACCTGAGTAAGACCCGAGTCGAAGGTGCACGATGCCGGATCGCCCACGATGTCACTCGAAACGATCTCATCCGACGTGTAGTTGAGCACCTTGGCCAGACGACCCTTGGAACCAGCGGCCTTGAATGCAGCATTCACTTCGTCAACCGTGACATCGCGAGCCAACAAGCCGGTGAAGTCGGTGATGGAACCCGTTGGGATCGGCACACGGAGTGACTGACCATCGAGCTTGCCCTTCATCGACGACAACACCAACGAAGTCGCTCGGGCGGCACCGGTGGAGGAGGGAATGATGTTGATGGCAGCACCACGGGCCCGGCGGAGGTCCTTGTGGGGGCCGTCGACAAGGCTCTGGTCGCCGGTGTAAGCGTGCACGGTGGTCATAAGACCCTTTTGCACACCAAAGGCATCATCGAGCACCTTGATCATGGGCACAAAGCAGTTCGTGGTGCACGAAGCATTCGAAACAACCAGATGCGCGCCAGGATCGTACGTGTCCTCATTAACGCCAACCACGAATGTGGCATCAGCACCGTTGGAGGGAGCCGAGACGATCACACGGCGAGCACCAGCTTCGAGGTGGTAAGCGGCCTTGTCACGATCGGTGAAAATACCAGTCGACTCAACGACGATGTCAACACCCAACTCGCCCCAGGGAAGAAGCTTTGGATCACGCTCAGCCAACACGAGGAACTCTTCACCATCAACGGTGATGCCCTTTTTCGAAACCGAAATCTTGCGATCAAGACGGCCCATAACCGAGTCGTACTTAAGAAGGTGAGCCAACGTTTCGACGGTCGTAAGGTCATTGACCGCTACGAAGTCGATGGTCTTCTTGCCGGTACGAGCTTCTTGCTCCAAAACGGCTCGCAAAAAGTTACGACCAATACGACCAAAGCCGTTGATGCCGACGCGCACTGCCATGTGAGTGATCCTCCAAGGAAAAGCCCGCCCGTTGTGAGCGGAGCGATAGTTCCGTTCCTAGTGCGGGCGCACAGTCACGGTGAAAGCCGCACCGCCACGTTGACGGTAGTACTTTCAACTCTCAGACACGATTGAACCTTGGGGGGAAGATCAAACCGGCTTTTTGAGCCACTCCATTCTGGTCGAGAAGTTCGTACCTCGCGAACGTTGTTAGCAAAAAGTCAAATCCATCAGGTTTGTGCCGACAGAACCTCTGCTTTCGACACAAAGGCCCGACCTCCACACCGATTTCGCATTCCCGATTTGGTTACATCATTTCGCCAGAAATTGCGTGAAATACGTGACCACGCAGAGCCCGGTTACCAAAGGTCCTTGAGAGCCGCAGCCAGGAGCGCAGCAACATGCAACCGTGCAGACGAATCCGCCAACGACGCCGTGACTACTTCAGGCAGTTTCCCATCGCCCAGCGAAAGTCGAGCTGGATCGTGAAGAACCGCATCAATCACGACGCCATGATTGGCCAATGCCTCGATATGGTCACTCATCGAGTACCCCGTCGTCTCCGGATGCTGTTCGCTTAAATTGGAAACGTAAATACGCTCGCCCTTGGCCTCGGCGAGGGCGTCACGAATCTGGGGAATCGCCGCCACCGCCAACACACTGGTGAACAACGAACCAGGCCCAATCAGGATCTGGTCGGCCTCGGCGATGGCATCAAGAGCGGCCATTGGCACCATGGGATTCGCGGGCACCACGGCAACCGAAGTTAACCCGAAGGTCTCCCCCACGGCCACCTCGCCCTGCACCTTTCCCTCCACTGAAAACGGACGCTCCTTTGTGCCCCCAGACCGTCGAAAGGTGGCTGCCAACGAAACCGGGCCCACCGTGGCCGGGATCACGCGACCTACGGCATCTAACAAACGCAACGCCTCATCGATTGCAGCACTGAAGTCCCCGGTCGATGTAGCCAACCCGGCAATGACGATGTTACCTAACGGATGGCCCTGCAACTCTGCGGCATCGAAACGCTTCTCAAAGGCTTTCGCCCACACCGAATCGTGCGAACCAGCAAGAGCTACCAAGCACCGCCGCAAATCGCCCGGAGCCGGGATCCCAAACGCTTCTCGGAGCCGCCCACTCGATCCACCATCGTCGGCCACGGAGACAATGCCGGTTACCGCCGACGCGTACATGCGAGCCGCTCGGAGCGTTGTGGACAGCCCATAGCCTCCGCCCAGGGCAACCACTTTTGGGCCACCTTTGCTCAGCGTGGGATGGAAAATCCAAGGATTGTTGTGCGAGTAATTCGGCATGTTTGAACAGGAGTGAGGAAGGGTGCGAGAGCGAGCAGTCGAAAGGCGGGAGTCAGCGTTTTGGAGTTAACGCTTGGTGATATCGCGGTGACGGACAACGGTTGGGTAACCCCACTCGGTAATGATCCGTCCAAGTTCTTCAGACATGGCAACCGACCGATGCTGACCGCCCGTGCAACCAATTGCGATCGATAGATACGACTTGCCTTCCTTCACATACGCGGGAAGCAACATTTCGAGGAGGTCAAGCAACTTGGCCTTGAACAAGATCGCGTCGGGATTACCCAACACATAATCGCGGACCGGCGCGTCCTTGCCGGTGAACGGACGCAACGCCTCCACCCAATGGGGGTTTGGAAGGAACCGCAGATCGAACACCAAGTCGACGTCATGGGGCAGGCCGTGCTTAAACCCAAACGACACCACATTGACTGCCATGGTCGAAGCGTTCGCCTCAGCAAAAATTTCATGAATACGGTCACGAAGCTCATGCACATTCAAATCACCGGTATCGATGACCACATCCGCCCGAGCTTTCACCGACTCTAAGAACGAACGCTCCCGTTTAATCCCGGCCGACACACCGTCGTACTCAGAAAGCGGATGCCTGCGCCGGGTACCTTCATACCGACGAATCAGCACCTCATCGCTAGCATCAAGGAACACGATCCGAACCCGCGAATTGGCACTGCGCAACTGATCAACCGCAGCTTCCAGCACACCTTCTGCCGACAACTCTTCCGGCGCGTTTCGTCCCACCACGAAGGCGATCTTGTCGGCCTTGGCATTGGGTCCTTCAGCCAGTTCGGCGACCTTGCCCACCAGCAGGAGGGGCATGTTGTCGATCACAAACCAACCCATATCCTCGAACACGTTGGAAACCGACGAACGCCCAGCACCCGACATGCCGGTAATGATGACAAATTCAGCCATAGGAAGCTCCTTGTTCTCTCGTGTTCGGTACGGGTGGTTCTTCAGATTCTTAGGTTATGGCCAGGAAATTGGGGTGATCGGTTTCACGGCATGAAGCAGCAGAAGTCGGGGAATAGTGCCAGCTTCGGCATACTCTCCGGCTTTCTCCAAAAACCCTGGAGGCGGCGCAGGCTCGGCCATCTCCACAATATTGAGCCCATTGCGAGCCATAGCGTTCACATAACGAGACATCGGCCGATGGACGAAAGGAATGAAGACATTCTTTTCCACTTCCTCAATTTCGTCGCTCTCGATCAGATACGGACCCACTCGCCAGTACTGCTCTTCGATGATGGTGTCGTCGATCCAACCGCTGCCCGGAGTTTGCAGCAGCGGGTGGTTGAGGAAAAACACGAACCGACCGCCAGGCTCCAAAACCCGAGCCACTTCAGCAATGGCTGCATCCACGTCGGCAATGTGTTCGAACACCAGGCACGCAAGCACGCAATCGAAACTGCTGTCGGCGAACGGGAGCAACGCGGCCTCGGCACGGGCGTAGTCCACGCCGCCACCCTTCTTGGTAGCCACATCTACTTGCAGCCAGGTTGGATCGATTCCAACCACGATGGTGGCCCCAGCGCCAATGGCGAGCCTTGCTAGCTGTCCCTCACCGGTCCCCACATCCAGCACACGACGGGTTCCTGCGAGCCGCTCCGCAGCCATGGGCACGATCTGCTCAACGTATTCAACATCGGCACCGTCGCTGAACCCTTCCTGCCACCATCGGGCATTGATTTCCCACAGCTCTTCACGTTCGTTGCGCACGCCCCAGCTTCTCACCCCAAACCCGCCCGCCCGAGACAAGCGATCGTCAACACATGTTGACGAGTTGGTACGAAATGGTTACAGTATCCATGGGAAAATCCTCGGAAGCGCACGCAAACACGGCGTCGCCCACGATGACATGCTGCATGCATACCGCAATCACATTCGTGCTTTTGAAACCATCGACCCCGAAGTCACGATGTACTAAGTCCTACGCCATCCGGTCAACTTCTAGAATTGGGTGTCGTTAGCGACGACGAAGGCGAAGCCGTCATTCACGCAATGGTCGCAAGAGCAAAGTTTTAGGAAGGTAGTGAATACATTGAACAAAAAGCGAGCAGATCAGGCTGCGGCTCTTGAAAAGTGGGCTGACGAAGTGACAGCGGAAGATCTTGCTGAGGTTGATACCAGGTCCTTGCAAAGGCTGCGCGAGGTCGCCAACCAACGAGCGGCTATCGACGCTGAGGTGACGGACGCCGTCGAGCAAGCTCGATTGGCTAACCGATCGTGGGCTGAAATTGGTTTGATGCTCGGGGTAACGAAACAGGCAGCTCAACGTAAATACGGACACTCAAAACAAACCGCATAACAACTAGGTTTTGTCGGGGGTGTGGATCTTTTCGTGGACCGCTTGAGCGACGGTTTCGGGGAGCCAGGAGAGGCCGAGGAGGGTTTCGAGTGAAGCGGCTTTTACGGCGGTGATGCCACCGAGTTCTTTGGTGAGGCGCTTCTTTCGGGCATCGCCCAGGCCCGAGATGTCGTCGAGCACGCTTTTGGTCATGCGTTTGGCACGAAGCTCACGGTGATACGTGATGGCGAAACGGTGGGCCTCATCACGGAGGCGTTGCAGCATGTACAACGCCTCGGATTGCCGTGGGATACGAATGGGCTCGGATTGGTAGGGGAGGTAGACCTCTTCGTACTGCTTGGCCAGCGAACACACGGCTATCTCGTTGTCGAGGCCTAACTCCTCCAGCACCTTGACTACCGCGGAAAGCTGGCCCTTACCGCCGTCGATCACCAACAGGTTCGGCGGATACCGGAACTTGGTTTTCGACTCAATGGGCTCGTCACGTTCCCTCAGATATGCGGTCAGCCGCCTGGTGAGAACCTCTTCCATGGCGGCAAAGTCGTCGTTGCCCAGCGAGGTGCCGTCACCCGCGGTTCGGACCTTGAAACGACGGTATTCGCGCTTGTTCGCCATACCGTCTTCGAAGACCACCATGGAGCTGACGTAATCGGAACCCTGAATATGAGAGTTGTCGTAACACTCAATACGCAACGGTGCCTCAGGAAGATCAAGCCAGTCCTGCAACTCGTTGAGCGCTTTAGCTCGGGCATTGTGATCGGCACTGCGGCGCATCCGATGCCGAACGAACTCGTCCTTGGCGTTCTTGGTGACGGTCTCATGCAATGCGCGCTTATCACCACGTTCCGGGACCCGGATGATGACTTTTTGACTGACCCGGCCCGGCCCGCCTGCACGGGAAGCCGCACGTTGCTGGCCGATGAAATCTTCATACACCGTAACGTCGGTAGGCAATTCGGGCACCAACACTTCTCGCGGGTAGCTGGCTGCGGGCTCCTCGTAATACAACTCTTCAAGGATCTGACCCATGAGATCGGGGCCGCTGAGTTCCTCAACCTTGTCGACGATAAAGCCTTTACGCCCGACCACTCTTCCTCTGCGCACATAGAAAATCTGTACGGCGGCTTCAAGCTCATCGTCGGCGATGCCAATAACGTCGCAGTCGTCGGTTTCGGTGGCCACCATCTGCTGCTTCTCAATGGCCTTGCGAACACTGCCCAGCCGGTCCCGTGTGCGAGCCGCTAGCTCAAACTCCAGATTTTCCGAAGCCGTCAGCATGGTGGTTTCGAGCCGCTTTATCAGCGGCGCAGTTTCACCCTCCAAGAAATCGACGAGATCACCCACCATCTGGTCATACACCGGCTTGGTTACTTCCCCAACGCAAGGGCCGGAACACTTCTCGATATGGAACAACAAACACGGACGGCCCAGCTTGTTGTGGGTGTTGAACTTATTGTCACTACACGTACGAATCGGGAAGCTGCGCAGCAATAAATCCAAAGTTTCCCGGATGGCATAGGCGTTGCCGTAGGGCCCAAAGTACCGCGTGCCTTTATCTTTTGCGCCTCGCCTCACCATGGCCCGAGGAAACTCGTCGCTCATGGTGACTGCTAAGTGTGGATAGCTTTTGTCATCCCGCAGTCGAATGTTGAAACGAGGCCGGTACTGCTTGATCAGCGAGTACTCCAGCATGAGCGCTTCAACTTCGGTGCGGACGGTAATCCACTCAACCGTTTCCGCCGTCGCCACCATTTGCGCCGTTTTGGGATGCATCCCAATGGGGTTCCCGAAGTAACTGTTAAGCCTGGACCGAAGTGACTTTGCCTTGCCGACGTAAATAACCCGGCCGTCGGCATCTTTGAATTGGTACGACCCCGGCTCCTCGGGGATGGTACCTACAGGTGGGCGCTGAACCATTGGATTGCCGGGTTAGGCCGACCAGCGGCGTTGAGTTGGGTCACGTGCGAGCAAAAGTTCGGTGCAACGAACCCCACGCTCTGCGCTAAAACGGCTCCGCAGGGCATTGGACTACTTCGGCTTTTTGGTGCTGGCTTTTGCTGGTGCAGATGCGACGACCGTTTTCTTGCCTGCGGGCGCTTTGGGTGCATCGGCGAACATGGCGGCCGAGGCGGCGTCGGCCTTTTTGAGGGCACGGGCTGCGGCCTTTTCGGCTTTGAGTTTGGCATCGGCCCGTTCCTTGTTCTTGGCTCGGTTCGCTTCCACTTCCTCACGCGATGGCCCACGATCGATCAACAGCGACGTTTGCGTCATTTTCAACGACTCACCAGGAATCGGAGCATCAACCGGGCGAGCGCCAACTTTGGCACCCACTTCCAAGAGGGGTTTCAAGAACCGACCGGTATGGCTGGTTGGATGCTCGGCCACCTGCTCAGGCGTACCCTCACACACCACGAGACCACCACCGGATCCACCTTCGGGGCCCATGTCGATAATCCAGTCGGCCGTTTTCACGACATCAAGGTTATGTTCGATCACAATCACCGAGTTGCCCTGATCCACCAAGCGACTCAGCACGTTGAGCAACCGACGGATGTCCTCAAAGTGCAAACCGGTCGTAGGTTCGTCGAGCACATAAACAGTTTTGCCGGTGGACCGCTTGGCCAACTCTGCACTGAGCTTTACGCGCTGCGCTTCGCCGCCGGCCAGCGTGGTGGCTTGCTGACCGAGACGAATGTAGCCGAGGCCAACATCGACCAGGGTCTGCATGTGCCGAGAAATGTTCGGCTGGTTCTCAAAAAACGTGACCGCTTCTTCGCACGGCATATCGAGGACTTCAGCAATGTTCTTGCCCTTGAAGGTCACATCGAGGGTGTCGCGGTTGTAACGCTTACCCTTGCAAACTTCGCATGGCACGTACACATCGGGTAGGAAATTCATTTCAATCTTCAGGGTGCCGTCACCCGAGCACGCTTCACACCGGCCGCCCTTCACGTTGAAACTGAAGCGGCCCTGCTGATAACCACGGACCTTTGCTTCGTTCGTGCTCGCAAACAATTTGCGGACGTGATCGAACACCCCGGTATAGGTCGCAGGGTTTGAGCGTGGTGTGCGGCCGATGGGCGATTGGTCAATGGCGATGACCTTGTCGAGCACTTCCATACCTTCAACGCTCTTGTGTAGGCCGGGGACGGTTTTGGCTCGATAGATCTTCTGCATCAACTTGGCCAACAAAATGTCATTCACCAGCGTGGATTTACCCGACCCGGAAACGCCGGTCACGGCCACGAATTGACCCAACGGAAAGTCAACCGTCACGTTTTGCAAGTTGTTCTCGCGTGCACCACGCACGGTAAGGAACAGACCTTTACCCGGTCGACGTTTCGCCGGAACGGGAATCACCCGGCGGCCACTCATGTACGCACCGGTGATTGACCGTTCCGACGCTAGTAAGTCCTCATATGTTCCGCTCACCAGAACTTCGCCGCCATGCTCACCGGCTCCTGGACCAATATCCACGATATGATCGGCAATACGGATGGTGTCTTCGTCGTGTTCCACCACAATCACCGTGTTGCCCAAATCGCGCAGGCGGATCATGGTTTCAATCAGTCGATGATTGTCGCGTTGATGTAAGCCGATGGATGGTTCATCCAGCACATACAATACGCCTACGAGCCCTGAACCAATTTGTGACGCCAACCGGATACGTTGTGCCTCGCCGCCTGCCAACGTGGCCGCCGAACGATTGAGTTGCAGGTAATCGAGGCCCACATCAAGCAGGAACCGCATTCGGGCGTTGACTTCTTTGACCACCCGTTCGGCGATCATCATGTCGCGCTGCGATAGCTCGAGACCAGCCAAGAAATCTGCAGCATCACGGATAGAAAGGTTGCCCACTTCAAAAATGTTTTTGCCCGCCATAGTTACGGCAAGACTGGCCGGAGCTAAGCGTGAACCGCCGCAATCGGGGCAGCTCACTTCGCGCATGTAGCCCTCCATCTGCTCCCTCGACCAATCACCCTCGGCCTCAGAATGGCGACGGGTAATCCAAGGGACAATGCCCTCATAGTGAGAGTTATAAGCGCGAGTACGACCGTAACGGTTCTTGTACTCGATATGAACGGTTCCATCGCCGGTGCCGTACAGCAGGATCTTTTGTTGCGCTTTGGTGAGCTTGGCCCATGGCGTCTTCAGCGAGAACTCATAGGCCTCGCTAAGCGCTTCGAGCACTCGAGCGAAGTACTCCCCTTTTGCCCCCGCCCACGGAGCGATGGCGCCCTGCAAGATGCACATATCCGGATCGGGAACGACCAGCTCGGGATCAACTTCAAACTTGGTACCGAGGCCCTTACATTGGCCGCACGCTCCATAAGGCGAGTTAAACGAGAAGTTACGGGGCGCCAGTTCGTCGTAGGAGGTTCCGCAGACGGGGCAGGCCAGGTGTTGGGAGAAGGTAAGGATTTCCGGCTCAACCCCGGCCTTTTGTTGCTCGGCCGAGGGAACCATTTCGATTTCAGCGACACCCTCAGCCAACCGCAACGCCGTTTCGAGCGAATCGGTCAGACGACGCTCAAGGCCAGCTTTCGATACCAACCGGTCCACGATGACGGCAATCGAATGATTCTCATACCGAGCCAACTCGATCTTTTCGCTGAGCTCTCGCACCTGACCATCGACCCGAACACGGGCGAAGCCTTGTTTGGCCAAGTCAGCGAGCAACTCGGTGTATTCGCCCTTTCGCCCCCGCACAACTGGCGCCAGCACTTGGAAACGGGTGCCCTCGGGAAGCAAAAGGACCCGGTCGACGATTTGCTGGGGGGTTTGACGCTGAACCGGAGAGCCATCCTTCGGACAGTGCGGAATTCCAACGCGGGCATACAGCAGCCTCAAATAGTCGTACACCTCAGTGATGGTTCCGACCGTCGAGCGAGGGTTGCGGCTAGCCGATTTCTGGTCAATCGAGATGGCCGGTGACAGACCCTCAATGAAATCCACATCGGGCTTGTCCATTTGCCCTAAGAACTGCCGGGCATAGGCGCTAAGTGACTCTACGTAGCGACGCTGACCCTCGGCGTAGATGGTGTCAAAGGCAAGGCTGGACTTGCCAGAACCCGACAATCCGGTAAAGACAATGAGCTTGTCTCGAGGCAAATCCACCGAAACATTACGAAGATTATGTTCACGGGCTCCACGGACAATTAGGCGATCAGACATACGGCGTCGAGCGTACAGGTGTTCGACGACCAACGGTTACACCTGACGCCGGGCAGAACTCGTCGAAT
>JAYTWN010000377.1:0-7046 GCA_043743435.1 Acidimicrobiia bacterium | reverse complement strand
CACGAATCGAGCGAGCGTGTCAATGTGCCCATCGGTGATGTCTTGACCGGCGAGACCATCAACCCAAATCATTCTTTGGGCACCGAGCATTGAGAGAATCAATGTTTCAATCTGCGCTCGGTTTCGGCCGGGGTTCCGATTGCTATTTACCCAGCACGAAGCCGCAGCCAGAACGGTTCCAGTTCCATCGACTTCAATGCCGCCTCCCTCACCCACAAGCCCAGAATCGGTGAGCGCAATCCCAAGTTGCTTGGCCACAAGACCGGAAAGCTGCATATCACCTTTCGAAATTTGCTTCCCGCCCCACCCATTGAATCGGGCATGGCTTGCACCGAGCTCGAGCGTTCCATCGCTTCGTTTTCGGGTCAAAAAGTTTGGGGAGCGTATCGCGGGCCCAAAGGTCATCAACGGGTGCAGCGATGAGTTGCACGCCTTTTAGAAGCGGCTTGAGAGCTCCGACTTCGGCGGGACGGGCAAGCATCGACACCGGTTCAAACTCAGCAATCGTGAGTGCAATTTCGAGAATCGCATCTTGAACGTCTCGTAGATCTGGCCCCCAGATACTTTGTGTTGAGGGCCAGCACATCCATGTTCGGTCGTGTCTGTTGTCCTCGGCAGGCATGCGCCATTTGGCTTTTGTTGGATTCGGTTGAGTAACGCCCGTCTTGGGTTTACCCAGACCTCCCGCCGTTGCAGCGAGGGGAGATGTTGCGCCGGCATTGGTTGTTGACCCAAACCACGACGTGGCCAAGCCTGCAGAAAGCCCAAAGAACGAACGTCGACTTAGCGTCATCGCGTCTAGGTTAGACGGCTGCGCTCTTGCCACGCTGGCCGATTCGCTGGCCCTTTTCAGGTCCCAGGAATGTTGGTTTCCCTAACTCGAGTTCAGCGAACGAGCTCATCGAATCACTCGTTGGCGTGGCACACAGTCGGTTTCAAACGCACCGAAGATTGTGAAGTCTCCGCGCCTTACATACCGACTTCAGCGAACAAGTCGAGCATTGCACGCCAGGATCGCTCGTCGGTGAGTTGGTGATACGCAATTCCGGGCATACCCATTTGGCTGGCGTTGGGGTTGGTAAAACTGTGCGCCGCGCCACCGTACAGATTCATTCGCCAATCGACGTTACCTGCGCGCATTTCGGCTTCGAATGCAGAGCGCTGCTCAACGGGAATCAGGGGGTCATCTGCACCGATGCACACCAAGACTTTTGCGGTGATGTTGGTGGCATCTTCTGGTCGAGCGGTTCCCAAACCCGAATGAAATCCAATCGCGGCTTTAAGGTCAATTCCTGCCCGAGCCAGCTCAAGGGACATCGTTCCACCAAAGCAGTAGCCGATCGCAGCAACTCGAGCGTGATCAACCTGTGGCTGTGCGAGCAAAACCGCAAGTCCGGCTTTGCCAAGGGCGCGGATCGCCAGGGGGTCGTCCCTTAACGTACCCAGTTTGGCCATCATCGCCGCCATATCGGCCATCCGCTGTCCGCCTCCGTGGTAGTCGAGTGCAAAGGCCACGTAACCCAGCGCTGCGAGACGATCGGCTTTCGATTTTGCATGTACATCGAGTCCTGGCCCTTCGTGAGAGACCAACACTCCAGGTCGCGGACCGGGTGCATCCGGCAACGCGAGGTATCCAATCATCTCTGTACCTGCGAAGTCGTAGCTGATTGATTTGGTTTCCATGCCGACGGTCTAGCCCAACAGTCGTTGTGATGTCCATAAGGACGAGATCCGCGGGGTGGGTGGGCACGGTCTGAGACGATACGTACGCTTTTGATCAGCGCCCTCGACCACCCTGATTGCTAGTGCAGTCGAGCGGAAGTTCCATGCGTGTCGACTGCGTATGTTTCGCCAGTTAGGTGCTCTATCGAATCGCTGGCGACACGCCTGGAAGTTATGCGAACATGCACTAGGCCGTGACCAGGATTGGTTGAAAGAGAAGGTCCCTGAATACGAAACGGCCCACCAACCGGCGGGCCGTTCCTCACCAATTCGACTGCGAAAATACGTGGAGATGAAGGGAATCGAACCCACGACCTCTTCATTGCGAACGAAGCGCTCTGCCAACTGAGCTACACCCCCAACATCACAAATCGTAGCTGATTCGCACTTGGAGGGCACAAGCTCCTTCTAACGCTGTTTGCCATCGAGGAAGAGCTGCACCGATTTGGCAACGCGCTTCTGGCGGGTCTCGATAGTTTTGGCGGCATTGATGTTGTCAGCGTGGAATCGTTGCAGGCTGTTCGAGAGTGCGGCAAAAAACACGCTGGCTTTCGGCTCAGCGGCCAAAGCACCGGCGAAATCGCTTGGGATCTCGACTGTACGGGGAGTCGAGTCAACAACGAGAACCACCGAAACGTTGTCCCCTGCATTGACCCCGGCGGCCTTGCGAACTTCGGCGCTGACCGGAATCATCGCGTCACCGTTCATCGCTCCGATCGTGGTTCGGTAGGTGTACGTAGCAAGTGTCACCTGAACCGGTGGTTTCTTGCCACTCGCCAAGGTCTCAATAACCTTTGGTGGCACCACAATCCCGGTGGCGTTTCCTGTAGCGGCTTTCTCCAGAACGGCTTCAAAAGAAACGCTGGCCGATTTCCCTGTCGTCATTGACGTCGCTGAGGTTTTCAATGCCGCCATGGCATCAATACTGGCACGGTCTGATTGTGACCGTCATGGGGTGCTCTTGCATACATAGGAAGGTGGGTCACGCAAGAACGAAGGCCGCCGCGTAGCGACGCCGTGTCACCAACAGCGAACGCAAACCTGAGCTGTCAGGGTGAACTTTACCAAGCTGAACTTGCGCAGCTCATCACAAAGTCGGGGTTGACTGTGAAGTTCTCCGGTCGGGATTCGGGGCTTGACGAGAGGATGCGCAGTGATTTCCCGTTGATGTGACGGACGTGAACGATGAGCGTGCGGACGGCGGCCGATGCTGTTCAGGGGGCGATGCGGAGATCGGGCGAGAAGTTTCGGTCGACCAGCTTCTGCGCGATCTCGCCGACTTGTCTCAACAGCTCCGACGGCTAGTTCGTCTTCGATCTCGTGGTATCCCTGAAGCAGGCCGGGTCGAATCGCGACGGCGGCTTGTTGGACGAACGCGTGGGCGACCGCATCCACAAAGTTGTCGTGCGGAGCCAGTTCCACGGGTGTGATGTCCCATGAGACTTGCCGGGTGAAACCGATCATGAACACCAGTTGGGTGATGTCGAGCTTTGCGTCGATCCGAACGACGAACCCGCCGAAATTTGCTATGCCTAGTTGGTATCCTGGCGAGGCAAGGTACCGATCGTTGCCGAGAGAGACAAGATCGACGACCTTACGCTCACGTAGTGCCGTTGCGACGGCAGCTGGGATGATCGCCTCTTGAGCAGGGCCGCCTTCGACAAGGTGTAACGAGTTCACGTCGCTTCGTCTGGAGAATCGCCGCCGTCGTCGAGATGAGCCGTCAGTGTCACAGGCGAGATGAGCTTCGATATTGCGTCGAAGGAGAAGCGGTGGCGTTGAGCGTCCCACTCACCGAAGTACCGTTCCTCAAGCAGTGGGATGATGCTCGTGCGCCACACTCGTTCAAGCCTCGCTCGGGAGTGATCGTCGCTCTTCATGAAGTACGAAGGCCCGATCTGGAAGTCAGGATCTCCGATGCGGTTGTTCAGCTCATCAAGCAACAGCGCAGCGGTGTTGGGCAGGTTGCGTTTGGCAAGCCACCTTGGTAGCAGCGACTTGGTCGGGTCGGTCGATGGGTCCAGCGCAACGAAGGCGAACCGCCGACGCATTGCCGAGTCGATCAGGGCGATTGAACGATCGGCGGTGTTCATGGTGCCGATGATGTAAACGTTGCGAGGAAGGCTGAAGTCAGCTTCGTCGGAGTACAGAAGCTCGACTCCTTTCTCCCGGTATTCGAGGAGGAAGTACAACTCGCCGAATACCTTGGCCAGGTTCGCCCGGTTGATCTCGTCGATGATCAGGAAGAATGGATGCTCGGGCTGTTGCAGCGCCTGGGTAACGATTTTGCGAAATGGGCCAGCTCGCAACTCGAACGAGAGCGTTCCTTGGGTTTCTCCAGCGACTGGTCGAAATCCTTCGAAGAAGTCTTCGTATGTGTACGAAGGGTGGAACTGCACGAGTCGAGAGCGACCCTCACCGCGTTCTGCGTAGGCATCGGCTATCGCAGATGCGATGAATGTCTTCCCGGTTCCCGGCGGGCCGTAGAAGATGATTTGGCGCCGTTCGTTGAGCAGCTCGATCACGTCGATGAGCCAGGGTTCGTCAACAAGCAGGGTTTCGGCAAGGTCAGGTGGTGGTGCCTGCAGCGCATCATGGCGGGCCAATGCGACTGGAGTAACGAGGTCGGTCGCATCGAGTTCAACTCGATCGGCGAATTGAGAATCTGTCAGCGAATCGATGACATCCAGATCGTCGGTAAGGTCGACGAGCGTCTTTGCTGTCTGTAACCGCGCAGGAAGAGGCGGTGGCAATTCGTCGTAGGCGATCGAGGTGTCAAGGTTTCGCCAGTCGACAGCGCGACGAATGTTCGACTTACCGTCTGGGTGCTCGGCCCACTCCCAATCGCTGGTGACGTCCCCCACGAAGAGCTCGTCACCGTTGGTCGTCAGAATGACATCGCCGAGCGACATCCGAGTCACGAACCCGACGATCTCGTCTTCTCGTTCTTTTCGTTGCGCGTACTTCAAGTGCGAGTAAGAGTCCTGCACCGTCGCCTTCAGCTGGTCAGCGGTTATGTCGCGAGGTGGTGCGCTGAGCCCCGGCGACGGAAACGAAGCCGTTAGCTAGCCATTCAGGTACAACATTCGAACCCAACACTGAGGTGCCCCGAAGAAGCCAAGCACGGCGAATGTTGTTACTTCGAGCGGCTTTCCACTTCAGATGCCATTCCTTGTATCGATGGTCGACTGCCGACAGAAACTCGATTGGGTCTTTTGTGGAGGCGAGGACGGCATTTCCGTCTGGGGTGATTGTCCAGGTTCCTCGACCGTCTTTGTCGATGTATCCAGCTTTCGAAAGCCCAGTTGTTGCCCACAGGAACTGGTAGAGCCAGCGCTCGCGCCCGTTCGAGGGAATGATCGTTCGTTCGTCGTCTGTCGGAGGAACCGCTTGTTCAACCCGAGTAACTACCTCAGCCCGCGTGGTTGTCTGGCTTTGAGCGATGAACTCAAGTCCTGCTCGAAGCCGTGCGGCATGTCGCTGTTTCCACGATTCTGATGCCACTACCCCTGCCAAACGTTCATCGGGACAGGTGCGAGAAATGCCGAGAGACGCTTGTAAAACGCCGAGTCGCAGCGAAGAATTTGCCCAACGATAACCGACGGATGAACATCGTATTGACGGGACAATCGATGGATATCATCGACAGACGAGGCGGCCGTCGGTGTGTGGAACGGTGTGGGGAATAGCCAGGCCTTGGCTCGACTGTCGGCCTGGATTTCGCGGTCAGAGCGATCCGTTGATCCCAAATCTTCATCAATAGTGATGGTCACTGCGTGGAGATGGCCGAGCCAAACGTGGGCCACCTCGTGAAGAATTGTCCACAGCAGTGTGTCGAACCGTTTCCCCCGATTCGTTACGGCAATGATTGCTGCACCATCGCCACGTAGAACGGCGATTCCATCGAGTTTGCTACCAGGGAGATGTTCTTCCATGAGTGCAATCACGCCGCAGGCACTGAGTTCTGCAGGAACTTTTGCGAGGTCTGCCGGCTCGTAGGACCGGAGACGTTCGGCAAGCGCTGCCAAAGCCTCTGGGTTGTAAGGCGCGACTGCAATTCCATCTGCTAGTTGAAGGATTCGTGCCACCCAGGCTTCCTGCAGCGGTGTGAATTCAATGGAGTTGTCAGCCTTGCGGGCTGCGAGGGCGAGAGGTTGCTCGCGAAGCGGCTGTAGAAACTGCAGGACGGCTGCGCCCTGGTCGTCGCCCTCAGATTGAATCCAACCACGTTTCAAAGCGACTGTAAGTGGAAAACCGCTTCTCCGGATTTCAGCAGGCGTGACTCGGTGGGCTGACTGGGAAGTAGCAGGCGATATCGGTCCACCTGGCAATTTCGACGACGTTGAACTCGGTTCGACGACAACTCGGACCTGCCCACCAAGTATGTGTGCATACTTGTGAATCAGCTCGGTGGTTAAGTTTTCTGCCTTTTCGATTTGGGCAATGCGAGGCTGGCTGACTTGCAATAGTTCGGCGGCATCTCGCTGAGTAAGCCCTTTTGCGCGGCGAAGGGCCGCAAGGTCTTGCGCTGTTTGGATGTGGTCGGTAAGGTCCCGAACGCGTTGTTCGGCGCCCGGCCGAGCGAGAACTTCTGCTTTCCAGTCGTTGTAGCTCATCGTCTTTTCCCCTTCTCCCTGATTGGTGTTTTCTGGTGGTGCATTGTGTCGAGCAATTTCTGGAGCACGGCTTGGTGTTCGTCGAATCGATCATCAGCGACCGGAATGTTGGTGGTGTACCAACGTTTCCAGCTGCCTGATTTGTCGCCCGCCACTAGCAGAATGGCAACACGTGCCAAATCGAACGCAAACAGAATGCGGTATGCGGTTCGACCGCCTGACGGCGGGCGAAGTTCTTTCATGTTGCGGTGGCGGCTCGTTTTGATTGAGTCAACCAGCGGTCTTCCGGCTGCGGGGCCGTTGGTTTCGAGGTAGGTAAAGCTCGCCAAAAGGGCTTCTTGGTCTTTTTGGGCCAGTGATCTCAGCCAGGTTTCGACTTCGGGGTGGAGCGACACGGACCAGGTCACTTGATAAGGATAGCCTTATCAAGGCCAGGAAGTAAACCGTGTGGTTGGTGCTCGATCACCATGAGGGTGCCGGGTGTTCCGACCGATCACCCAGCCGCCACTTCTGGCGTTGCGCCGGGCGAGAGGACCGCGTCGACCGGCTGACTTCCGAGTGCTGATTCGATTAGAGGCCGAACGTCAGCCCCACGTCAACCGCCGTTGCTGTAGCCAAGCGGCGTAACGGCAATCGAAGTGATGCCCCGTTCTTGGATCACGCGACCAGGCAACCAACAGGCTCTCGTGACCATGGAACCAAGTCCGT
>JAYTWN010000376.1:0-10098 GCA_043743435.1 Acidimicrobiia bacterium | reverse complement strand
CAGTGGATGGGCGGCGTTGGTGTGGGAACCGGTGGCTGCGACTCTGATGGTCACCCAAATTCACGATCACCAACATGATCAGATCACGGGAACCACTCCCGTAAAGCGCCCGGATCATGTGCGTGCTGGGCGACGCTGAGTTCAACCGGGAGGTCTTCAGTTAGCCAGGAGCCGGCATTGCGGATGTTGAGCTGGGAAAGATCGACCGGAATTACGACCGACGCAAGCGCACCGGCCAGGGCCTGTACTTTGGCGAACCCAACGATGCGCTGCTGAGGACGTTCAAACGCCGAGCCGGGCACGCTGGCGTAGACCTGCACAATGGTTGATCCGGGCCGAGTTCCTTCGTTGCGGACGGTAACGGAAACGCATTGCCCTGATCCCTCACGCTGAGCGGATACCAGGGCGAAGTTCGTGTAGCCCAACCCGAAGCCGAATGGTAAGTGCGCATGGGTACTGTGGGCATCAAGCCACCACTGGCCGTGCAGCAAACCATAGGTCTCGACGGCGGCATCTTTGTCGAAGTGCACTAAATGCTCTTCATCCGTCGGCACGGCAAACGGGAGGCGGCCCGCGGGTTCGGCGAGCCCGGTAAGTACATCGGCCAACGCTCGTCCGCCTTCCATCCCGGGGTACCAAATCATCAGCGTGGCTCCAACGGAATCGAGCCATGGCATAACCACGGCTGATCCACTCATCACACACACCACTACTGCTTTGTTCAGCGCGCTTACGGCATCGATCAGAGTTTCGTCGGCAGCGCTGAGTCGCAGGGAGGATCGATCGCCTCCGGCCACGAAGCTTCGGTCTTCAACCAGATTGTCAAGTCCCGCTTCAGCAGTTGCGCTGGTTCCGTCGGCAACTGCTTGAGGAAGATTCGAACGTGCACCGAAACCCAGTTCGGGGTGATCGATGGGTGGGAAGAGGTGCATCATCGACGCGGTTCCGCTTTGGTCGAGCCACTCCCCTTCCTCGTGTTTGGTATAGCCCACCACGACAACTACAAAATCGGCATCTCCGGCAATGCTGGCGTCGGAATCTGCGTGCACTACCGCTGATTCGCTGAACGCCGCCCGTATGCCATCGAGTGGCGTGATGACATAGGGCGGGAACACGTTTGATGATCCACCATCACCAAGATTGGCCACCGCAGCTAGACGACCAAGCACCGCTACCTTTTTCACCGAGGCAGGAGAAACGGGCAGCAGCGCCTTGTTGCGAACAAGCACCATAGAAGCAATCGCTGCTTCATGGGCGAGGGCAATGTGTTCCGCTGAGGCGAGAACCCGAGCGGCGCTAGCAGAGCTTGGTGCCTCAACAAAGACGTGACGAAAGCGCAAGAAGGACGCCAACGTTTCTTGCACCCGCAGGTCAACCACGGCCATATCCAGCGAGCCGTCGGCCACCGCAGCGCTTAAGGCCAATTCCCGCTGCTGACGGAATGGCATCTCGATATTGAGCCCGGCCTTCACGCTCTTCACGGCATCGCGCAAACCAAACACAAAGTCTGAAGTAACGAATCCTTTCCACTGCCATTCGTCACGCAAAATGTCGGTGAGGAGAACAGAGTTTTCACCGCACCATTCCCCGTTAACAGAATTATATGCAGACATAACACTTGCTACACCAGCGTCGGCGACGCGTTTGAAGTGCGGTAGGTACACCTCGTGCAGTGATCGCTCGTCGATGGTGATATCCACGGTGAATCTGGCGTTTTCCATCGAGTTCAAGGCGTAATGCTTCATGCAGGCCATCACGTGGTTTTGCAAGCCGTCGGTTAAGGCTGCGGCCATCTCTCCTACGTGGTGCGGGTCTTCGCCGTAGGTTTCCTGCGCCCGTCCCCATGCTGGGTGACGCAGAAGGTTCATGCACACTGCTCCGGTGTAGGTGGCTCCGGCAGCTCGAAGCTCTTTGCCAATGGCATCGCCAATGCGCCGTTCTAGCTCAGGATCGAAGGTTGCTCCGCGGGCCATTGAAACCGGAAAGCAGGTGGCTGGCGCGGTTACGCATCCTCGGGGCCCATCGGAGAATTGCAGCCCGGGGATACCGAGGCGTTCAACCGCGGCGGCCGGCCACGGATGCTCGTGATACCCGCCCGACGTCATGTTCGCGAGCCCCGGCCAAAACGGCGTGTCGCCGTCGAGGCTCCCGAGTTTCTCCTCGGTGGTCATCGCAACTACCAACGACCCCGCTTCGGTCCAGGGATCAGCACCGGCTTCCACCCGGGTGACGGCTTCGGCAAAGGGCGTTGAGGACATCTCCGTAGCTTTCCACGACCGCAGCGAGTTTGAAAACCTGGGTTTGACCTGACGGGCCCCATCTCCGCTTCACTTCTAGTCCTATCAGTGGGGTCCACCCTAAGTTCGAGCTGAGGGGCCCCATCTCCGCTTCACTTCCAGTCCGGCAAAGCCTAAGGCGTGGCGCTCAGCAAGGTTTGGCTTCGTCGAAAGCGTGCGCCAGAATGATCCTCGTGAAAAGGGAAGCAAACCAGCCTGCTGCAAAATGTCGACGTGTTGACCGTTGGTGCAGAAGTTTCTGGCGAGTGTCGAACCATATGGACAACGCCGGCCTACGCCAGTGCACTCCCGTCAACAATGATCTCTCTGTAACGCCACAACCCTATGTGGACTTTTCATCGGGTTACTTTCAGCATTCGTTAGATCAGCTACCAAAACAGGGTTCCAAACGTTCGTGGAAGTTGGACCAAAATTATGCTCTCGACATCAAAACCCTCCGTATGCGCAAGGTCGACGATGGCATCCTTCAGTTCACCAATCGCCACGTTACCAATCGGCGCATTCCAAATGGCCGGGTGGCGAACCCCGCCCAAGTTACCGAGAAGGTCTAACCCATGTCCGCTGCACGCACCCTCGATGCCATCAAGCTAGCCCCAAAGGTTCTCCTGCACGATCACCTCGACGGTGGCTTGCGAGTAGCCACAATCTTGGAATTGTCCGATCAAATTGGTTGGACGCCCTACCTTCCGACGACGGATCCGACTGCCCTGCAACGATGGTTCACTGCTGGCGCTGAGGCAAGAGATTTGTTGTTGTATCTGGCCACGTTTGAGCACACGGGCGCAGTCATGCAGTCCGAAGCCAACTTGGAACGTGTGGCCTATGAAGCAGTACTTGATTTGGCCAACGATGGCGTCGTCTACGCCGAAGTCCGCTTCGCTCCAGAGCTACACGGCATGCACGGACTCGATCTCGAAGCGGTCATTGAGGCGGTGCAAGCCGGCTTCACTAGAGGCATGCGCGATGTCCAAAACCGTATTGCGGTGAACACCATCATCTGCGCCATGCGAACGGCGCAACGATCCTTGGAGATTTCCAAGTTAGCCGTTCGGATGCGCGAACGCGACGCCCGGATCGTGGCGTTTGATATTGCCGGTGCCGAAACGGGTTGGCCACCGTCGCAACACGCTAAAGCCTTTGCGTACGCCCGCGCCAACCAAATGCACATCACTATTCATGCCTCGGAGCCACCTGATTTGGAACTAATCGACGACGCCCTTCGTCAAGGCGCCGAGCGAATTGGCCACGGCGTGCGTTTGCAGTCCGATGTGAACTTCACGACCGGCAAACTGGGTCAATTGGCCACCTACGTTTTGGAACGTCAAATCACCCTCGAAATGGCACCTACCTGCAACATGCAAATTGGGGCCGTCCCTTCGATTGCTGATCACCCCATCGGTCGATTTCTGCGCATGGGGTTTCGAGTCGGTGTCAATACCGACAATCGCTTGATGAGCAATGTTGCTATGTCCACAGAGGTGCATGCCGTGGCCGAAGTGTTCGATCTCTCGTGGGACGAGATTGGCCAGTTGGCGCTCAACTCTCTCGACGGTTCCTTCAGCAACTGGAACGAACGCCAGCATCTTCGCAACACCATCGTCGCCCCCGCCTACGCCGCGCTAGCCAACTCCTAGCTGCCTTAGCCAACTTGTAGCTGCCTCAGCCAACGTGCGGCCCAGAACCTTCGCCCGGCCCACAAAATCTTACGCAGACCCGCGCTACCGCCGAGTGTAAGCGTGCCATTCAGTCACTGGTTCAACAACGTAGGACCGTATGGTCACGCGCTTCAGAACTTGGCCCGTTCGAACTGTATAGCTCTTAACGCTCAAACGTCGAAGCTGCCAGAAGCAAGCGAGGCTTAGACCTCTGACTCGAGGACCGCTAAGGCTCGGTCACACAATTGGAGAATTCCGTCTTCAAGCAACGCGGCGGATAGGTCACTCGAAGTAACTAGTGACCACTTCCCCGGCGGCAGAACAAACGATTGAGCAAAGGTGCCTTCATTCATGGCTACACAAATTGGTGGCGCGTCAAGGTCACTACGTGCGGGATCGGTGAGGAACAGCGCGAGGCCGTTGCGGTGGGGATCGTTCCAATGGTTGACCGTCATTTGCTCCCCATCAGCGCTAAACCATTGGGCGTGACGGTCATCGAGCCAGGTGACTTGGCGAAGCAGCGGGGAGCGTTTGCGTAGGGCGAGGACCGACTGCACAAACCCCAAAAGATCGGTATCAACCGCAGCCCAATCAAGCCACGAAAGTGCAGTGTCTTGGCAATACGCATTGTTGTTGCCCTGCTGGGTTCGCCCGAATTCATCACCGGCTACGAGCATGGGCGTTCCTTGGGAAAGCAGCAAGGTACCCAACAAATTCTTCCGCTGCCGATTCCTAAGCACACGTATTGGATCATCGTTGCCAACTGGGCCTTCAGCGCCGCAGTTCCACGATCGATTGTCGTTGGTGCCATCACGCCCATCTTCACCGTTGGCAGCATTGTGCTTCTCGTTGTAAGAAACAAGATCTTCCAGACAAAAACCATCATGCGCGGTTATGAAGTTGATACTGGCCCATGGATGACGGCGACCATGCCCACCAAAAAGGTCACTCGAGGCACTCAACCGCGAAGCAATCTCCCCCAGGGGAACGGATGCTCCTCGCCAATAATCACGAACCAAATCTCGGTATCGATCATTCCATTCGGCCCACGGCGCCGGGAATTGGCCAACTTGATACCCGCCGGGCCCAATGTCCCACGGTTCGGCAATCAACTTCACGTTCCGCAAAACAGGGTCTTGAGCAATGGCAGCAAAGAAGACGCTGCGTTGTTCATACCCATGGTCTCCGCGAGCCATTGCCGTGGCCAAGTCAAAACGGAACCCGTCAACATGCATTTCACTTACCCAGTAACGGAGCGAATCGAGCACCATTCGTAACGCATCGGGTTGACGAAGATCAAGCGTGTTACCGCACCCGGTGGTGTCGTACTCGCGATACCAACCCTTCGGCGACAGGCCACGTAAGCTCAGCGCCGGTCCGCCGTTTCCACCTTCCGAGGTGTGGTTATACACAACATCGAGGAGAACTTCGATACCTGCTCGGTGTAACAATTTCACCATGCCTTTGAATTCGCCAACCTGCCCACCACATCGTCCGCTGGCGCTGTAGGCGTCGTGTGGCGCAAAAAAACCGATGGTGTTGTAACCCCAATAATTGGTGAGGCCCATGCGAACAAGGCGTTCTTCATGGCCGATATGGTGTATCGGAAGTAACTCCACCGCAGTAACCCCAAGCGAGGTGAGATGCGACACAAAAGCCGGATGTGCTAAGCCCGCATAGGTTCCCTGCAAGTGTTCAGGTACCCCGGGGTGCGTTTTGGTCGCTCCTTTCACGTGGACTTCGTAGATCACCGTTTCTGCCCACGAATGACCAAGCCCGCTGTCGTCTTCCCAATCAAATGCGGGATCGATCACGATGGAGCGAGGCATGAACGGGGCCGAGTCGCGGTCGTTGGTGAGACTCAAAGCGCTTTCAACCGGAGTTGTTGTGCGTAGTCCGAAACCCAATTCATCCACGGAGGAGCCCGGATCGGCGGGACTTTCATCCATAGAGTGGCCCGTCTCAGAAACGCTTGCAAGTTCGCAAAGCGAAACTTCGTTCACCGAGTCGATCCTCTCAAGTAACTGGACAGCTTGATCGGGAGCTGTTGATCCAATCCAATCAATCGCCCCCTCGATGGCCCGGGCATAGGGGTCAAGGAGAAGTTTGGAGACGCGATGGCCTGGTCCTTCGACTCGGAAGCCGTACTGATCACCCGGCGCAAGCGGAACCGACGATATCCACCAGGTACTTCCGAGCCGATTGGGAAGCGGATACCGAAGCTCACCGGTTCGGGTTGATTCCCCCCGATTTGGGTCAACAAGCTTGCACAGCCACACACCAGTGGCGCCTGAATCAGTTACAACAGCCGCCGTGCACCCTGAGGGTGACCAGTGGACGCCGAGCGGTGGGGGCAACTCTTCGTTCATGAGCCGTCAAACCTTAGTGGGCAGTCCAGTCGACGAGTAACTTTGTTGGTGATGCCTACGAATAGCGATTCTGTTGGGCAGGGCAATTCCGGGGTTGTCGAGCCGCAAAAACCTAGACGTGCTGCGTACGACGCTGAATCGATTGGCGATGTTGCCCTTGAAGTCTTCCGAGTTCGGGGATACGACGCCACTTCTATGGAGGATCTCGCTCGGGCCGCCGGGGTAACCAAACCAGCGTTCTACCATCATGTTGGCGGCAAGGAAGAGCTTCTTTCCCGTGGTCTCACCAAGGCCCTCGATGCCCTGTTTGCCATGCTCGAAGAACCCGAAGCGCAGATGGGAACCGCCTCGTCTCGGCTACGACACCTCATTCGGCGCATCGTCGAATTGGAAGATGAACTCCTCGCTCCCGTAACAGTGCTACTTCGCTCAAGAGGCACAACCGAAGTAGAACGCCAAGCGTTAGTTCGTCGGCGAAGTTTCGATGCCCAAGTCGCTGCGTTGATCGCCGAAGGGCAAAACGAGGGCTCCCTACGTGGTGACATCGACCCAAACCTTATGGCCCGCCTCGTAATCGGCATGGCAACTTGGGTCATCGAGTGGTATCACCCCGGCGGCCGTTGGACAATCGACGACGTAGCCAACGCCGTCGTAGAAATGGCCTCGACCGGCATGCTCCAACAATGAAACCGTACGTCTACCTATTGTCCTGTTGTTCCGCAAGTCCGCCAAGAAGCGCAGGCAGTAATCGACGTCGACCCATGCTCAGCGAGTGGGAATGATTTGGCCACCAGTTCGTTGTGTTCGTCCGTGAAAAAACGCGACCGTCCTTGCACCAGGTTCGGTTGGTGTTTGCGCAACGACTTCAACCTCGGTGAGGCCGGTTCGACCACCCGACCATTGGATGATCGCCGTTGCTATCAGCGTGTCGCCAAGGCGGGCTGGTGCGACAAAGTCGATCGAGGCGGAGGCGGCTACCGCAACGTGATTGGCAGCATTGGTAGCAAAGGCCATCGCAGAATCGGCGAACATGAAAATGATGCCTCCATGGCAAATACCAAGACCATTCACCATGTCTTCACGCACAACAACAGATAGTACGGCGGAGCTCTCACTAACGTCGACCAACACAAACCCATGTGACTGCGAAGCCCGATCATCTGCCCACATAGCTTGTGAAACTGCCAGTGGGCTGGGTGTGTTCACACTCATGCCGTGCTCCAGTCGCTGCAAGGGTATTGCTCCCGTGATTCATTGCCAGGATCGAAGAATTGCTCCGGCCGCCCTCGGCTCACCATGTGGCGATTGGGTCCACAGAAACCACGGCAAGCAATGCTGCATGCACTTCAGCAAAATCGGCGTGGCGAATTACTCGGCCCGCCGAACCAGAGCCAGGCATAAACACAGCCGAGGCTAGAGCAGAGTCAGCAGAACCAGAGGCAAGCGCGGAGCCAGAGTCAGAGTCAGAGTCAGTGTCAGTAGAGCGAAGAGCCGAGGGAAGTAGCAGATTGGCCTTTTCGGCAACAACCCGCAGGAGTTCCCATGCCGATTCGAGTTGATCCGGTTCAACCAACGTGGCGATCAGTGGCATCACCGAATCAACTCCACGTTGCAATCGAGCGTTAGCTTCGGGATTGGCCAGCCCGAGTTTGACTACGAGCTGTTCGGCGTGTTGGCGATGAAAGCGCTCCTCTTGGGCGGCCTTTGCCAACAACGCCCCGAAACCTTCGATCTCAGACCCAAACGAGGATTCGATCGACAACCAACGCAGTGGTTCAAGCGTGTCGTAGATCCAATGACGAATCAGTGCCCATTCCCACGTTGGGGCCGCGAGTTCAACAAGTTGGCAACTCCGCCATTCACTCGCCGGTCGACGAACAACATCAGCCTCCCTGTCCGCCCAATCGGGCCATATGCACGCGTACAAGGATCGAGCATGCCCCATTTCGTCTTGCGCTATCGAGGCCATAGTGAGGTCTTCCTCTAAAAACGGGGAGAGCCCCAGCCATTGGGAGTGCCGGTGCCCAATCACCAGTTCATCGTCGGCTAACGCCAGTAGCGCCGATGCCACCTCGGGCCGCAACAAACTGCCTGGCAATGGTCGCTCCACGAAAGTATCCACGCTCATGTCGAGGGCTGCTCAAGATCTGTCCCGAGTCCCGACTGCTCAAGATCTGTCCCGAGTCCCGACTGCTCAAGATCTGTCCCGAGTCCCGACTGCTCAAGATCTGTCCCGAGTCCGGACTCCTCAAGATCTGTCCCGAGTCCGGACTCCTCAAGATTTGTCCCGAGTCCGGACTCCGATTCTTTAACCGGTGTTGAAGCCGTAGTCGACGAAGTCCCATCCAGCGATCTACGGTTTTGCAAGGCTCCGCTGCGTCGGTCTTTGCGTCGATCGGCCACCACATGGCCATCATTGATGCTGTGCGCTCGCGCTGCGGTAACGGCCAGGCCCTCGGGATCAAGCACCAAAAGGTTGGATCGACGAACCACCCAGGCCAGCTCACCTTCACCGCGACGGATATAGGTTTCCCGGGCCAGGAGCATGGCAAAATCGTCATCGGGCGCATCAAGGCTGCCTGCATGGGCGAAACCATCGCGCCCAGCCGGTTTCAGGAACACTTCATACGTAGGCATAGGGATCTCCATTCGTACGGTCGGGGCCCAACTTCGCTCCGGCTTCAGCTCCACGTTGCGGTCCGTCTTGCGCGTCGCTTTGAGTCCTGCTTTGCGCTGCGAATCCGATCCCAGCAGAGGGCTCATGGGGTTCAGGAAAGCGGGAAACAGAACCTCGCATGATTTCCACCACGCTCCGACACGAGGTGCACCACGCCACCGAACGACAAGCTGTAGGCCCTACCGGGAGTTTCGCTTCGAGGGCAGCAGCTGAGCAGATCGGACAAACCGGAAGCACCACGTCAGCACAGAGGTCAACGACCGGAACCGCTATGCCAAGTTCAGCCAACTTGACCCGGCCTGCTTCAGAAATTCGGTTCGGACTCCACGATGGCGAGTTCGCCCAGGTGACCCGAACCAGTGAAACACCACGTGCACGTAGTATTGCGACAACATCGCGTTCCATGAGGTTCATTGCCGGGCAACCGAGAAACGTGGGTAACAACGTCACTTCAATGGCTGCGTCGACATCGGCCCGCCGTAGTTCGTGCACCAAGCCGAGTTCACCGATGGTTACTCCTCCAAGTTCAGGATCAAGAACCGATTCCACCGCAATAACTAGATCGATCAACTCCTCAATAGGTGAGCCAACTGCGAATTTTCTTTCCCCTGTTCCCATGCTTCCTAGAGACGAAACCGAGTGAGGGTTTCGAGTTGAACGTCGTTTTGAGAGTGTTACGGCGGTCATGCGGCGACCTGACTGTGCGGCGTCGGACCATCAGATGTCGATTCGTCGGTTAGCCCAAGTGCGGAGCGGACCCATTCGGTGTCGGCCCAAGCGGCTCGGGCGGTGGCAATTCGCTCGGCAGAATCCTCGCCCACGTTGGATTGCGTAGCCGAAAGCGCCGACCAATCAATCTCACCGATAACCCATCGGCCTTCGGAATTTTGGTGCAGCGCTGGATCAGGAACGGTGAAGCCGTAGTCGTGCAACATGGGACGCCACGTCGTTCCAGTCGAGCTTGGGGTCGAACTGCTCCTTGGTCCAGGTGCCCAACGAGCTCATGTCGCTCACGCCCTTGGCATGGCCGACGAGGTTGCCGAAGCTGTGGCGCTTCGTGCCCGCCATGCCCAGGCACCAGCGCGGCTTCATCATCAGGT
>JAYTWN010000375.1:0-1773 GCA_043743435.1 Acidimicrobiia bacterium | reverse complement strand
CCGTCGGGATTGTTTTTCTTCTGCGCGCTTATGACCATTACGGCGTTCCTTGTTGGACTTCCAGAGGGCCCCATTTCAAAACGTCAGGCTCTTGCTGCTTCGGCTTTGGCGTCATTGGCAACCACCACTCTCGCGCTTTTTGTCATGGTGGTATTCGCACCAGCGATTCTTCCTCGGTTCTTTCTGCTCGTAACACCACCAATAGAAGTCACCTTGCTGTTCACCGCGTGGCTTTACTCACGCCGTGATGACGCCCGCGAACAGCAACGAGCCCGGGTATTTGCCATCACTTCCGCGCAGGAGGCCGAGCGGCTCCGGGAACAGATAGGGTTGTACCCAGAACGGCCAGGATCCTTTGTTGGTTCGATGCCCGTTGGTTCGATGCCCGTTGATTCACCGATTGGATTCCAGCCCGGTTCGCTTCTTGAAAAGGTTCGAGCTGTTGACGCAACCATCGTGGTGTTGTCGATGAAGGCACAGGATGATCCGGGAATCATGGCTGAGGTTCGTGAGTTGCATCGCTCCGGTGTGCGGGTGCGCACTCTGGTTGGCTTCTATGAACAATGGCTAGGGAAGTTGTCATTGCAAGAAGTTTCGAACACGGCGCTTATGGTCGACCATTTCGATATTCACCGGATGATCTACGGCCGGGTAAAGCGCACGATGGATATCGTTGCGGGTTTGATAGGCGCGCTTGTTTTACTGGTGGCGACGCCGTTTGTGTTGATCGGCAATCTTTTGGGCAACCGAGGTCCTCTGTTTTTCGCCCAAGAACGAGTTGGCCGTGATGGGGCAATCATCCGTGTACGAAAACTACGCACCATGATTGTTCCGCCTACCTCCGAAGCCCCCCTTGCCGACGGGATCACAACAGGCGAACTTTCGGGTGAGGCCGTTGATCACGCGTTAGGTCGGGGGGCTTGGACCTTGCCACAGGATCCCCGCATCACTCGATTCGGTCGAATCCTGCGCCGGTTGCACATCGATGAGCTACCGCAGTGCCTCAACATGCTCAATGGTGACCTCTCCTTAGTTGGTCCACGCCCTGAACAACCCCATTACGTGGCTCAGCTGCAGGCCGCCTTTCCGTTCTACGAGCTTCGCCATGGTGTCCGCCCCGGGCTCACCGGTTGGGCTCAGGTCAAATGGCCGTACGGGTCATCGGTCGCAGACGCCGAGCAAAAACTGCAATACGACCTTTTCTATGTCGTTCACCAGGGGCTAGCAATGGACCTCAAAACCATTGGACGTACCGTGCGGTCGATCATCCTCCGCGGCGGAAGGTAAGCGCACGTGGAAACTTACCCGCAGACTCAATCTGGTATTTCGGCACCACAGCGGGTCACAGTAATTTACCTGGCCTACTATCCGACTGAGCAGGACTTGCAGTATGTGAAGCAGCTTGCCGAACAAATTTCGGTAATTGTTGTCTCAAATTCAGGCAACCACGATTTCGGCTCCCACATCGCCGCGAAGCACATTTTTCAGGAGAACGTCGGCGTAGGCGCGGGATACAACGCTGGCATCGAGGCCGCTCGCTCCCTGGGCGCAACTCACGTGATGTTTCATGATCAAGACAGCCGGCTCGATTCGACAATGCTCAGCAAAGCACTCGATCGACTTACGGCGTTAGATGTTCACGGAAATTCAGTGGCATTGAGCCTGAGTCCCATTGACCTTGGAACGAACACGGCACGAACCCCGCGATTTAACCGCCCCAAACCAAGGGGCGACCTTCTCAAGTACCGCGAAGTTCAATTCTCGGGTCTCCTC
>JAYTWN010000374.1:0-6693 GCA_043743435.1 Acidimicrobiia bacterium | reverse complement strand
CGCGGCCGCGGCCGGAGGCTCGTTGTTGGGAGACGACGATGATGGCGATTCCGATGATCAACTCGATGCGGCTATGGAACTGATTGTACGGAGCCAACTGGGTTCAACGTCGATGCTGCAACGCAAGTTACGCGTCGGCTTCTCCCGTGCTGGGCGCATCATGGACCTTCTGGAAAACAAGGGTGTGGTTGGCCCGTCGACCGGCTCGAAGGCGCGTGAAGTGTTGATGACGGTTGAGGAACTCGAAGCCTTGATCAAACGCAAACAGGGCTAGGCGGGGCGACGCCCGAAGCTCCATCGTTCGCAAATTCCGCTACTTTGGACGTTCGGGAAGCCCAGGGGTGCTTACGGAGCGGGAGGGCCGGCGAGAACCGGGTTGTCGGTGAAGTTTACGGTGACCTCTGGGTGACCTAGGCCGATGATGAGTTGACGCAACATGTGGGCCGTGTTCGCCTCCGCTTTGGCTTGCAGCGTGGAATCGACGGCAGCGGATTGCAGTTTGGCTTCGGCTAACACAAAGGCGGTGTTGTCGGTTTGGGACGCATCGCCGAAGGTTGACCCTATGCGATCAAACAGCCCTCGGTCATGACGAACAATCTTGCTGGCTTTGAGATCCACATGAGCTTTGCCCAGAGTGGCGTGCGGAATGGTGATCGTCACGGCGCCCGTCGTTGCATCGGTGGAGATACTCCGTGGACCGATACTGCCAAGGTCAACCCCGGCATCAACGGAGCCCTGAGCGAGGAGAACCACTCGTTCACCGCGAACAGCCGAAGGTAGCCAACGGGCATCCTTCTCGAGGTCGACCACGACTTGGAACTCGCCGCTTGCTGCTTGGTATGTGTGCATATCGGTGATCGCAGTAAGTAAAGCTGGCCCGCTCCGATCCACTGTCTTGGTGACTAGGGGATTAAACCGACTCGCCAACATCAATAGCAGGGGACCTCCGGCGACGAGCAGGGCCAACCCCATTGCTCCAAGGGCCAACCATTTGCCAAAGGAACTACCAAGTGCGGTGCGAAAGGGAGCCCGTCGAGGAGCCGTTCGATTGTTCAGCCGCCTAGTCGCGTTGGAACTTGCGGTCATGGTGGAAGCGGGACCACTCGGGTTTCCCGGGTTGGTGAGGTTGGTAGCGATGGTCACGAAATGCTCCTCGCCGGTGAGGGGGCGCTCTGCCCTTGTTCCGTCTCTAGTAGGAGCATCAAACTGGTCGTGGTGTCGCGAGTTTCCTAGCGTTCGGAGGTTCTGGAGCCTGTGGCGTTCGTCGCATGTTTGAACCTTCTCTGACCCGGAACATTGGGCCGGTTTCGTGCCTTTCTTGCCCAGGGTGTGACGAAGCGATTCCCAGGCCCTCGAAGACGCTGTTGTGAGGCACGCAGAGATTTACGGTTTGCTGCACTAGTGCAGGGAAACGTAAGTCATTGCGTAGTGTTTTGACCTCAGTTGCCAGCACCAACGCGGAAAGTGCCACCACGACACTACGCAATGATTTTCGCGCACATGCACTAGCCTTGCCAGGTGGCACGTTATTGGGTCGAGACATTGGGTTGCCCCAAGAACGAAGTTGATTCCGACAAATTGGTGGGAACCCTGTTGGCCGACGGGATGACCGCTGCTGCCTCGGCTGATGAAGCTGATCTGGTTGTGGTGAATACCTGTGCGTTTATCGAGTCTGCACGCCAGGAATCGATCGATACGGTGCTCAATCTTGCGGATCGTCGCAAAGCTGGGGCGAAAATCGTCGTCACTGGTTGCATGGCTGAACGATACGGCGATGAACTGCGTTCGGCGTTGCCCGAAGTCGATGCGGTGGTTGGCTTTGGCGTACCAGTGCACACCACCGGCGATCATGACCACTCGCACGCTCATTCCCATGACGGCCCCTCGGGTTCGGTTGGCTCGGTGTCAATTGCGGGCACGCCCGTAGTGTTGGGCCGTAAGCCGTCGACCTCCTCGGTCGTTATTCCTACTTTAGATTTGTTGAACCTGCCCCGGCCTCGCAGCACCGCTCCATGGGCGTACGTGAAAATCGCCGAAGGCTGCGACCGAAACTGTGGCTTTTGCGCCATTCCTTCGTTCCGTGGACCGCAACGCAGCCGCACGCCTGAACAGATTTTGGAAGAAGTCGATCAACTCCAGGTCAAAGAAATTGTGTTGGTGGCCCAGGACCTGGCTTCTTACGGCAAAGACCGTCCGGCTGAGCTTGGTGCCGGATCGATCGTTGCATTGGTTCGTGCCGTAGCGGAGCGAGTAGAACGCACTCGTTTGCTGTATCTGTACCCAAGCGATTTGACCGATGCGTTGATTGACGCCGTTCTCGATACGGGTGTGCCGTACTTCGATCTCTCACTGCAGCACGTCTCCAAGCCACTGTTGCGACGGATGCGCCGGTGGGGTGATGGAGAGCGCTTCCTGCGTCGAATCGGCGAAATTCGTGACCGTGCACCAGAGGCTGCGTTCCGCTCGAACTTTATCGTGGGCTACCCGGGTGAGACCGAGGAAGATCACGATCAACTTCTCTCCTTCGTCCGCAACGCAGATCTTGACTGGTGCGGTTTCTTCTCATACTCACGGGAAGAAGGTACGTATGCCTATGATCTCGATGGTGCGGTGCCGGTTGGCTTAGTACGCGAACGTATGGCTGAACTTTCCGAGTTGCAAGACTCGATCACGGCTCGTCGCCGCGATGCATTGATTGGGCAGATTGTTGAAGTGCTCGTTGATGAGGTTGGTGTCGGTCGTTCGGTTCGTGAAGCTCCCGAAATTGATGGAACGATTGCCGTACCAACGTCGCTGGCTGTCGGTACGTTTGCAAAGGTGCGCGTGGTCTCAGCGCTGGGACCCGATTGCACCGCTGAGTTGATTGACGCTGGATCTGTTGAGAACGAACTCGTGGATGTAACGCAAGGACTTCGCAGCTAGGTCTCATGGTTGTGGCGCAGTCTGAACCGACCCAAGGGTCACACGAATATCTAACGCCCGCCAACGGGATGACGCTGCTGCGCATGCTGGCCACGCCGTTTATGTTGGCGTTAATCGCCGGGCGGCATTTGGACTGGCCCACGCTTGGATTGTGGATTGTTTTGTGCTGCACCGACGGTATCGACGGATTTCTCGCCCGTCGATACGGAGTGACTCGCTCTGGTGCCTTTTTGGATCCGCTGGCCGACAAGTTTTTGATCCTCGGCGCAATGATTGTTCTGGCCGTAAAGGGCGCCTTCGCTTGGCCGCTGGTGTTGCTTATCGGCGTGCGTGAAATTGGTATGTCCATATACCGTTCGGTGGCTGGACGACAGGGCATCTCCATTCCCGCTCGGAAATCCGCCAAGGCAAAAACCGTCGTGCAACAGATTGCGGTCGGCGCAGCCATTGCGCCATGGTTTGGTCACAAGGCCGCCTGGATAGGCACCTCGGTCCTGGTGATTGCAACCGTGCTGACCGTGGTGTCAGGTGTGCAGTACTACCTGGACGCCCGCAAGCGCTAGAACGCTCTGACTTCAGCGTTTGCTTGGCTTTCATGTCTCGGCGGCTGTTGGTTGCGTGGTCCAGCGAAACATGAGAACCGCTAAGCGGTGTTGGTGGTTACGGGCCAGACACCGAGGTGGGTCGCTTCGTGGAGAATCTTGTTGTTGCTGTCGTTGACCGTGAAAGGTCGGGTTTGAGCAAGTTGGCTCCTCACTGCCTACTTCTTGGTGGGCGGCTTGACCTTTGGTGGCGTGTAGCGCTTGGATTTTGTGGCTAGGGCTCTTCCAGCAGAATCGGTGGTTGCCGTTGGCGTGGAGCTGCGGCTTTGACGTGATGCCCTTCGGGGGTCGATTCCGATGTCACCCCGCTCGATCCGCGCTTGCGTTGCCGCTTTGCGGTCCTTATTGATCTTGAAGACGAACAGCCAAACCATGAACACGTACAGCGGGGCGAGGGGAAGGAAGAAGACCGACGCAACTTTTGCCCCTTCAACCACAGGCAGGTACACGCAGATAAGCGCCCCTAAACCGACCACGATTCGGTTTGAACGCCAGGCCGCAAAGGCAAAGAAAATGGCCGATACCATAAGCACGGACCACTTCCACAGGTGCACCGTTGAGGAACCCTGTTGCTGGAAGTGGATGATAGTCGAAACAATGGCAGAGTACGCGGCCAGTCCGAAGGCGAGTTTTCGCTCGAGCGGTCGGAGACGGTGAACCTCGCGGTTCTCCTCCTTGGAAAGAAAGACCCGTTGACGAACGGGGCGAGGAGCCTTTGCTTTTTTCGGGGAAGGTTTCAATCGATCGAGAAATGCCACGCAGTAAGGGTAGTGGCCCTGGAAAGGTTGCGAATCGCCCCTCTCACGAACGTTGGCGTGTCGACTGATGGGTGAGCGGAATCGGGGGCACTTGTGTCGGAGGCCGCTGGGCTGACTTCGTCACCAGGGCGGACGGTGCTCTTAACCGGCCGGCAAGCAGGATCGGGAGCACCGATCCAGATTGTCTGCGAACATCGAAGGATGCGAACTGAAGTGGTTGCCATTGGAACCGAGCTGCTTCTGGGGCAGATCGTTGACACGAACTCCTCATGGATTGGCGAGCGGTTGGCAGCATCGGGGCTTGACTCGCACTTTCAAACCAAAGTCGGCGACAACCACGGTCGTATTGTTTCGACACTACGGATCGCTCTGGACCGGTCTGATGCGGTGATTTGCTGCGGAGGACTGGGGCCGACGCAGGATGACATCACTCGTGAGGCGATTGCTGAGGTGATGGGCGTGCCGTTGATCCGCGACCCGGCCGTTGTGGTGGTGATTGCCCAGCTGTTTGCCGCTCGAAACCGCGTGATGGCCAAGAACAATGAACGCCAAGCCGATGTACCGGTTGGGGCTTCGATTATTCCGCAAACCAAGGGAACCGCGCCTGGACTGGTCTGCCCGGTTTCTTGGCCGAATGCAAACGGTGGCTTTACCGAAAAGGTCATCTATGCCGTTCCTGGGGTGCCGTTCGAAATGATGGACATGATGGAGCGAGTCATCGTGGCGGACCTGGTTCGTCGAAGTGGTGAGGTGGCAGTGATCGCCAGCCGGACGTTGCGGACGTGGGGTATCGCCGAATCGACCTTGGCTGAGATGGTGGCCGGCCGTTTGGAAGCGCTGGAACAACCGGGTGCCCCTTCAGCGACGATCGCATTTTTGGCTAGCGGCATGGAAGGAATCAAAGTTCGAGTTACCGCAAAGGCCCCGACGGCAGCCGAGGTCACCACGATTCTTAACGCTGAAGAAGAAGCTTTGCGCTTGATTCTGGGCGACCTCGTATTTGGCGTAAACGACCAAAACATGGAGGCCACGGTTGGTTCAATGCTTAAGGCACAAGGGCTAACACTTGGATTGGCCGAATCGGTTACCGGTGGGCTCATCGCTTCAAGGCTGGTCGCGATACCGGGGGCGAGCGGTTGGTTCCGTGGGGGAGTTGTCAGCTATGCATCGGAGGTGAAGTTCACCGTCCTCGGTGTGCCGGAAGGGCCGGTGGTCAGTGCCAAAGCTGCCATGGCCATGGCAGCCGGGGCTCGAACGTGTCTGGGTGCTTCGGTCGGGCTATCGGTGACTGGCGTGGCTGGCCCGGATACTCAGGATGGTCAACCTGTGGGAACAGTGTTCGTGGGATTAGCGTTGGCCGATTCGGTGATTGCGGAGCGCTTCTCTATGCCGGGCGACCGCGAACGCATTCGCCAATTCGCCACTATCAACGCCTTGGACATGCTGCGCAAAGCGCTGCTGCAAGGGCAGTAGCAAAGCCGAGGATCCAACAGAACATCTGCTGGAATACTATGGGTAGTTACTTGTGCTTGCCGTCGCCAACTTGCTTCATGATGAAGCTAGCTATGGCCACGATAACCGCAACGATGATGCCAAGCTTCACCAGCGCAGCAAGAGCGCTCAGCACTCGGATGAGCAACCATACGGCTACGAGACCGCCAACGATGACGCCAAGAATGACCTTCCAACTGGCCGCTCGGGGTTTGAGGTTTGTTTCATTTGCCATGCAACCAATACTAAGTGCGCCGAATTTATTGTTTCATGCGGCAAGCGCAGCAAACCCTGAGAACCCTTAGGGGTGCGGCCACGGCAAAGTGCGGCGTAGGTTCTCCAGTGGTTCGCAGAAGTGCTGGTGCTTGCTGGGCTGGCTTCAACGCAACAGCGTGATTCAGCCTCGGTGGTGCACGGTCTGGAGCGCCGGCACCAGCGAGGCGCCCCAGACCGGATCGTTTTCACTCGAGGTGAGATGCGATCATTGCTTCGAAGCAATAATGATCAGTCGAGTGAGATTGGTTCGTTATCGAGATCGCTCAATGCATCGCCCTCAACTTGGGTAATGCCGATCTTGATCTTCACCTTGTCGGTGATCTCCATCATCATTTCCGGATTGTCCATCAAGAAGCTCTTGGCATTCTCTCGACCTTGGCCGAGTTGTTCACCTTCATAGGTGTACCAAGCGCCCGATTTCTTTATGACCGCGCATTCCACGCCCACATCGAGGAGCGAGCCTTCACGGCTAATTCCCTTCCCGTAGGTGATGTCAAACTCGGCCTGCTTGAACGGTGGTGCCACCTTGTTCTTGACAACCTTTACGCGGGTGCGGTTACCAACTACATCAGGTCCATCTTTGATGGATTCGATACGACGGATATCGAGACGAACCGACGAATAGAACTTGAGGGCACGGCCGC
>JAYTWN010000373.1:0-20260 GCA_043743435.1 Acidimicrobiia bacterium | reverse complement strand
ATGGAAGACGGCGACCAGATTCTCATTGGCCCGATTGCCGTCACGTTCACCATGAAACGTCCGAAGTAGAAGGCGAAGCCCGAGATGCCCACCTCCGTTCTCGCCGTTCTCAAAATCGTTTTCCTGCTCGGGCTGTACCTGTTCATTGCCCGCGTCGTACGTGCCGTTTGGGTAGAGATTTACGCGGAACGCCGTAGCTTGGCCGAGAGCATTCCCAGTGGCGCCGGTCCAGCCGAAGTGAAGAAAAAGGCCGAGGCGAAGGTCAAGCCAGCACCGGTTGATCGCCGCGAACGCAAAGCCGAAAAGAAGGTTCTCAACTACACACTTCGCACCGTCGAACCGCCTGCAGCTCGGGGCGAAAGCTATCCCGTTGAAATTGAAATGACTATCGGTCGTGCTGACGGTTGCGCCATTCCCATTGCCGACACGTTTGCTTCGCAACTTCACGCCCGGGTGTTCAAACGGGGCAACGAAGTGTTCGTCGAGGATCTTGGTTCTACCAACGGAACGTTCGTAAACCGCAAGCGCATTGGTGGGCCCGTAGCACTTCGTCCGAAGGACCGTATCCAGATTGGTGACACGGTCCTGGAGCTACAAAAATGATACGTGTACGTGTTACTGGCGTTTACCGTGTAACGGTCGGTGTAGCGCTGTGATGGAACTGCGCGCTGCTGCTGTCACCGATGCCGGACGCGTACGTTCGGTAAACCAAGACCGCTTCCTGATCGTTGCCGACCGCATCTATGTTGTGGCCGACGGTATGGGCGGGCATCGTGGTGGCGAGGTAGCAGCCCAAATGACGGTCGAAGCTCTTGGCATTAACACCGATTCGATCCAATCCACCAAGGATTTGGTCGCCCGTCTGGAGCAAACCAACCAAGCCGTACTGAATCGCTCCAACGATGATCCCGAACTCCGCGGCATGGGCACCACGGTTACCGCCGTCGCCCTGTTCAACCCACAAGCCAAGAACCCGGTTGTCTCCGTTATCAACGTTGGTGATTCACGCACCTATCGTATGCGCGCAGGAGAACTTGAGCAGCTCACGGAAGACCACTCGGTTGTTGCTGAGCTAATGCGCACGGGGCGTTTGTCACCGGAGGAAGCTCGGGGTCATCGCCAACGTTCGGTGCTCACTCGTGCCGTTGGAGTGGAACCAACCCTTGACGCCGACACCCTTGAAGTACTGGTACACCAGGGTGATCGATTCCTGCTCTGCAGCGACGGTTTGTATACCGAAGTGCCCGATCTGCGCATGGCAGCGGTGCTGCGTCAATTAGGAAATCCTGCTGAAGCAGCCAAAGAACTGGTTCGGTTGGCCTTACAAAACGGCGGTCGAGATAACGTAACAGTACTTATCATCGATGTGCTCGACGACCGCGACCCTTCCTACGTTGCTTCACAATCCCTAACTGGGGAAGCCAACCAGACCACCTTTGGCGGTTCATCCGTCGAATCGTATGCACTTGCGTCAAACGTGGCCACCAAACCAGCGGCGCCAGAAACCCTAGACAAGGCCGTTCGACCGAAAAAGATAAACGGCGCAGCTCGAAAACCATGGGCAATCAACCTTCGCGTGGTGCTGTTCGTTGCCGTACTTGCCGCGCTCGGAGCCGTGGTGGCTTGGGTAGTGACCGCCGGAAAAGACATCCCCGCTGATCGACGCATCATCACCTCGAGCTCAACAACAGTTGTCAGCTCGCCCAGCTCAACGGTCGTCGGCGGACCAGCAATTCCGGTCTCCATTCCACCAGACGCCAGCGGAATAGCGACAACTGACAACGCTGTGGACACCAAGGCAAACATCGATCCGAGCACCGGAGCGACCACCGCGAGCAACGAATCGGCGCCACTCACCGGTGCTGGGATCACCACCACCATTCCCTCGCTCACCCCCACCTCGCTCACCCCCACGACGCTCACCCCCACGACGCTTGATCCGTTCGATCCGGCGCCCAAGATCAAGGCCACGCCCAAAAGTAAAACCAAGTCAAAAACCAAGGCGAACGCTACGAAGAAAAAGCGTAAGACCGTCGTAGTCGCAAAGACCACGAAGACGACAAAGAACGCCCTCGGGCTCAGCGGGAACGTGCAGGGAACCCGCCAGTGAGAGTATCTATTGCCACCGTCGCTCGCCGGCGCACCGAACTGGGTTTGCTGGTGATGGCGCTAGCTCTAACCGTGGCCGCTTACACACTGGTAAGCCTTGGGCGCAACGCCACCATCCCTACCGATCTTCGCTACTTCGGTGGCGGCATCGTGGTGCTCCTCGGCGTGGCCCATCTCGCCGTACGACGTGTCGCGCAGTTTGCTGAAGCCACCCTGCTACCAATCGCTGCGCTCCTCAACGGCTTAGGTTACGTGATGATCGTGCGGCTCAAAGGTGAGTTGGGTTCAAAACAGATGTGGTGGACCGCGACGGGCATCGTGGCCTTCATCGCCACACTCGTGGTTGTACACAACGTTCGACGTCTCGAATACCTTCGCTATACCTTCGCGGTTGGTGGCGTGCTGCTCCTGGTTCTGCCGCTGATTCCTGGCGTGGGTTACGAACTCAACGGGTCCCGTATTTGGGCGCACTTCGGCCCAGTCAGTTTCCAACCGGGTGAAGTTGCCAAGATCACCCTCGCCGTATTTTTCGCCTCCTACCTGGTGGAAAAGAAGGAACTACTCGCCCTTACCCGTCGTTCGAGTTTTGGTATTGCCTTCCCCGAGGCTCGCCATTTCGCTCCGATCGTTTTGGCCTGGCTTGGCTCGATTGGCATCATGATCCTACAAAAGGACCTCGGCTCCTCCCTGTTGTTCTTCTCCATGTTTGTGGTTTTGCTGTGGGTGGCAACCGATAGGGCCAGTTACATTATCGTAGGTATGCTTATGTTTTTTGTCGGCGCGTTTTTCGCCTACAAATCCTTTGGTCACGTTCAAGTTCGTGTGAGTACTTGGATCGATCCTTGGCCGACGGCTTCGGGCAAAGGCTTCCAAATCATCCAGTCGCTCTACGCCCTAGGTTCAGGCGGAATCACCGGCGCCGGATTAGCTCTTGGCGATCCCGGTCGCATTCCAGCCAATTACAACGACTTTATTTTCTCGGCTTTCGGGGAAGAGCTTGGGCTGGCCGGAACCACGGCAATTCTGGCCATGTTCTTTCTGCTCGTAGGCACCGGATTACGTATTGCTCTGCGCGCTGAACAATCCTTCGACAAGCTCCTCGCCACGGGCCTTACCGCCATTATTGGCCTGCAGTCCTTTATCATCATCGGTGGCGTTACCCGGCTGATTCCCCTCACTGGCGTTACGTTACCGTTCGTTTCCTACGGCGGATCCTCGCTCGTAGTGAACTACATCATCATTGCGCTCCTCATCCGTATCAGTCACGACACCAACCTCAAGGTGGCCGGTACCCTCCCGCTCAATCGTCGAGAAAAGCGACGTAATAAGCGTGCAGATAAACATGACGTCGAAACTGCAAGCGACCAAACCACCGTGCTGGGCAAAACCACATGAATCCACAGATTCGCAAATTCGGTTTAGCCCTGCTCGTGATGTTCGGCGCCCTATTCGTTCAGCTCAATTATCTCCAAGTCGTCCGCTCCGACAAGTTGGCCAATGCACCCGGCAACTCGCGCAACGCCATTCGTGACTTTGGAAAACCTCGTGGACGAATCATCACCGCCGATGGGCGCGTGATCGCTGAATGGTACAAAAACCCCGTCACCAATTCCGAGTATGAAAGCCTTCGCCGTTACCCCGGAGGATCGCTGTATGGCCACATCACCGGATATTTCAGCTTCACCTACGGATCTACCGGCATCGAACGTCAATACAACAGTGTCCTCGCCGGCCGCACCACGGCATTAACCGTACGTTCACTGACCGATTTACTGAAGTCTAAAACCGTAACCGCCGACGTGAAGCTCTCTATCAACGATGAACTGCAACGCTTCGCCGCACGAGCACTGCGCAAACGAGCGGGTTCCATCGTGGTGACCGATCCGCGAGACGGAAGCATCCTCGCCGCCGTCTCCTACCCGCCCTTCGACCCCAACCGCCTCGCCGGCACAAACTTTGGGGCCATTCGCCAAGCCTTCAACGAACTCAACGCCGACCCCGCCAAACCCATGTTGGCCCGCAGCTACCGCGAACGCTACCCACCCGGGTCCACCATGAAAGTTGTAACCACAGCCGCCGGACTCGACAACCAAGTGGCCGGACCACAAACCCTTTACCCCGTGCTGCGCAGCCTGCCCCTGCGTTTCACCAAACGCCCGCTACGGAACTTCGGTGGCGGCGCGTGCGGCGGAGAACTCGCCAGCGCATTCCGTGTTTCCTGCAATACCTCCTTTGCTCAGTTGGGCCTCGATTTGGGTGGCGCCAAACTCGCCGCCAGTGCCAACGGATTTGGGTTCAACCGCAAACCACCGTTAGATATCTCCCCTGGGGCCGCAGCCTCCAGCTTCCCGCCACCCGATTACTTCATTCGTAACGACCCGCAGCTGGCCCAAGCCGCCATCGGTCAAGGTCAGGTCAGCGCCACCACACTGGAAATGGCCCTCGTAGCCGCCGGGATCGCCAACAAAGGCGTCATCAAAGCCCCACACTTCATGGCCGAAGTACGCGACAACGAAGGTGCCGTGGTGGAAACCGCTTCGAACAACGACTGGCTTAAGGCCACCTCGCCAGAAACCGCCGAAGCCATCACCAAGATGATGGTCGACGTCGTCAACGATGGCACGGGAACCCGCGCCGCGATCAAAGGGGTCCAAGTAGCGGCCAAAACCGGCACCGCCCAAACCGGACGAGGAACCGCGCACGCCTGGACCATCGGCTTCGCTCCGGCTGAGGCACCACGCCTGGCCATTGCCGTGATCATCGAAAAGCAACCCGATCAAGGCGCATCGACCGGCGGGAAAATCGCCGCCCCGATCGCCCGTGAAGTCCTCACCAAAGCGCTCGGAATCATTCGATGATCCGCTTCTTCCCCACTTCCGACCAACAGGGCTTTCGCCATTTCCCCACAACGCTCAGCCTGAGCCTTCGACCCCACTACCCTGGGAGACGTCATGACTGATGCGCACGAACCCCCCACTTCCCTCACGGCAGATACAGCACCACCAGGGGTTTCTCCGAGCCTCGGGGCACCGTTGCGCGACAGCGCTCTGCCCAACAGCGCCAACCGCCCGCTTGTAAACGGACGCTACGAGGTTCGTAACAAACTGCGTGACACCGCGCTCGGCGCCGATTACCTCGCCAACGACACCCAACTTGACCGGTTGGTCATCTTCAAAGCCCTCTCGCCAGCACTCACTACCGACCGCGGATTCATCGAACGATTCCGAGCCCAGGCACAATCCGCCGCAAACCTCACCCACCCCGGATTAGCTGCGGTGTACGACTGGGGACGGGATCCCGTTGGAACGCCCGAACTCCCCGGGCCCCTTTACTACCTGATCGCCGAACGAGTCCCCGGCCGCACCCTGAGCGAGCTCGTCGGCTCCAACGGCGCTATGCCCGTCGACCGGATGCTCCACGTACTCGTCGGCGTGACCTCCGCACTTGGCTACGCCCACCGAGCCGACGTTCTCCACGGCGGGCTCAACCCCGACACCATCATCGTGAGCGCCACCGGGGTCGTAAAAGTTGCCGACCTTGGGCTCAACCTAGCCTTAGCTCCCTCTTGGCAGCCTGGAGACGGACCGGCCGGAACCAATGCTTCGACAGCGCTCCTGGGAGCCGCGTCTGGGGCGGAAAACCATGCCGCAACCGACATCGCTCTATGGAGGACGCCGGAGCAATTCCGTGGAGAACCAGCCGACGCCCGAACCGACGTCTACCAACTTGGATTGATCGCCTACTTCATGGCCACGGGCCGACCACCCTTTACCGGTGACAACGTGGCCCAGATCTCGCAGCGTCACCGCGAAGTCATCCCTCCTGCACCAACCAAAATCAACTCGGCGCTCCCCAAACAAGTTGAAGGGATCATCGGACGGTCATTGGCGAAGAGGTCCGAAGAGCGCTACCCCACCATCAACGATCAACGGGCCGCTTTCGTTCGTTTCCGTGAATCACGGGCCGGATCGCCAGGGGTCACCCCAGCCCCGGCACCCGCATCATTGGTCACTGCCCTAGGCGCCAACACGCCTCGATCACCTGACACACCAGGCTCCAGCACACCAGGCTCAAACACACCAGGCTCAAACACACCAGGCTTCAACAGAGTGGGCTCCAACGGCACATCGCGTCTCGTTCCCATCAATGACGATGCCACTTCGATGATGAGTACTTCAGGGCTCGTCGACATTGATACCACACCAGCCGCACGTGCCACCCGGAGCGATTCACGCCGAAGCACCGTAGGTTTCCTTTCCAACGACGCCACCCAAATTCGGGCAACCGGCGCAATTGCTGTAGACGACGACACCGAACTCGGCGAACCCACCGGAAACTTCGCGGCACTGGATCAGCCGCCCCGCAAACCCGGTCCCATGATCGCCCTCATCGCCATCCTCATGTTCATCTTGGGTGTGCTGCTGTACTTTCTCTCCCAACAACTTGGGCTCTTCGGTGCCGCCAAGTCTTCTATTGACGTCCCCAACGTGATCGGAAAATCTGCAGCGGAAGCTCAATCCGCTATCGCCGCCGCAGGACTTACCCCTGACACCGAAAACCTCCCCGACGCCAAAACCGCGGCGGACATCGTCTTTGGCCAATTCCCTGAACCACCGGCAAAAATCCCAGCGGGAGCAAAGGTCACCATCCGCGTATCGACCGGTGCTGCCAACCCCATCGTGCCCAATGTGGTGGGTGGAACCGCCGACGAAGCCCGAGCCAAACTGGCGCAGCGGGGCTTCTCCATTGAACTCATCGAAAAAGAAGACCCCACACAACAGCCCGGCACCGTTATCAGCCAGGAACCTCAGGCCGAGTTGGAGGAAGGTGCGCTGCCAGGAACCGTCGTGAAGGTCACCGTCGCCATTATTTCGGGAACCGTAGACATGCCCGACGTAGCTGGCAGGCCCGCCGAAGACGCGAAACTCGAACTCACCAAGGCACAGTTCCGCACCACCGTACAAACTGAGGCGTCCCAGACGGTACCAAAAGGCCAGGTCATCCGAACTGAACCGGCCGCTGGATCCAAGGTTGAACGTGGGGCTCCCGTCATAATCTTTCGATCCGGTGGCAACGGTGTGATCATTCCGCAGCTGCGCGGCAAACTCGAGGCCGACGCTATTGGCATCGTTGCCTCCGAAGCCCCCGGAGTAAAGGTCGACGTAACCACCCGTCCCGTCATTGACCCGACCGAGGTTGGTACCGTCGTGGCTCAGTCACCGGCTGCTGGCACCGAAGTTGACCCGGGCTCCACCCTTTCTATCCGCATCGGAAAGCTTGATGAGGCGCCTACCACCGTCGCCGCTTCGGTTGCCGTAACCACCGTGCCCGTCACCACCGCCGTCCCAACTGGCGCCACCGGTGCCGGTGTGATCGCCACAACCAAGGTTCCGACAACTCCAGCCACCGTATCCGCCACCGTCGCAGCGACCCCAGCTCCCAGTGCCGCCCCGGCGCCCGCTCCCACCGCAGCACCGACAGCTGCGGTACCAACGACAGTTCAGGCCGTTGTCCGGATCACCACGAGCATCGATACCCCAGTCGTTACCCAGCCAAATGCGCCAGTCCCAGCCGGTGGCGTCGCCATCACCGCCGTTCCCTAGGAGAGTGCCGACCGGCTTTCGGTTGACAAAGCCGAAACGTTGACTACGCCGAAACGTTGGCCATTGCGAGGAAGTTGGCGACAATCTGATGTCCACCCTCGGTGAGAATGGCTTCAGGGTGGAACTGCACGCCCTCAAGCGCGAAGTCGCGGTGGCGAACCGCCATGACAATGTCGCCATCATCACCCTTGGCACAGGCCGTAACTTCAAGCTCGGCCGGCATGGAGGCTGGATCGATCACCAAGGAGTGGTAGCGAGTGGCCGTAAAGGGTTGGGGCAAACCAGCAAGGACACCTTGGCCGGAATGGTTCACCGTTGAGGTCTTACCGTGCATCAACGAAGGAGCCCGAACAACCGAACCACCAAAAACATGTCCAATGGCTTGATGACCAAGGCAAACCCCAAACAGCGGGATCCGTCCGGCTAGCTCACGGATCGCTGTACAAGTCACTCCAGCATCCTCCGGACGTCCCGGGCCGGGTGACAGCAGAATGGCATCGGGAGCAAGATCGATGATCCCGGCTACGTTGAGCGCGTCGTTGCGGAACACCAAGGGTTCAGCACCCAACTCGCCGATGTACTGGACCAAGTTGTACACAAACGAGTCGTAGTTATCGATCACCAAAATACGCGCGGACACGGTTTCCACCGTAGTGCCGCCGTCGCAGGACTCACCACCGATATTGTTAAGGGATGGCAGATAACTCACCCAGCGGTCGCTTCACCCCAAAGGGTGGCATTAAGGCAGCAAAGGTCGCTGCAAAAGAGGCCGCCAAGAAGGCTGGCGACGGTGCCGAGGAAAAGGTGCCCGGCTATGCCGCAACGGGTCGGTACACCCCACCGAAGCCTGCCCCTTCGGTGATCGCCGCCATGCAGGAAACCAAGCCTTGGGTACCGTGGCTTATGGGCCTGTTCTTGATCCTTGGTTTGCTGATCATTGTGCTCAATTACATCGATCAAATCCTCCCAAGCGCGCCTTCGAACTGGTACCTGCTCGGAGGTCTCGTCAGCATCACCCTTGGCTTCATGACCGCTACACAGTTGAAATAGAAACCGCTCCGGGATTGGATTCTGGGGTTTTGGGTCGAAATCCCCTAGTCCTTTTTAGTGAACAAACATTCATGAGTGAATGACACCATTGTGAGTTCCTCCCCAGGTTTATCCACAGCTGTGCACAACTCATAGGTGCACTTGTAGGTGTACTTGTAGGCGCACTTGCAAGCGCGCTGAGCGATTACCCAGAGGCCACAAATCCAGCGCAATTTCTCAAGTTTACGGGTGTCAAGCAGGGAAAATTTGGGGTCGGTTTCGGTTCGTTTGCTTCTCGGTAACCCAATTTTTGAAAGAACTACACGCTCGTATTTCGCTTACTTTTTGCGCATTTTGGCTCCTTTGCTTCGCATTTCGCCCAGTGCTCAATACGCTTCTCGGAGTCCGGACTCGGGAGAAATCTGGAAGAGTCTCTTGCAAACATTGTTGGCTTGCTGTTGGAGCGCCGTTTTGTTCAGTTCGGTGTAATTGGTAGCCACACGCAAAAGCGCGGTCGGCTTAGGCTTCGACCTCTTCGCCATCAATGGCAACAAGGTCCATCTCGTCCATGCAGTGTCGAGGAGGGATCGGATCAACCGCGTCGGTCTTCGTCATCCGAATTTCGGTTCCGCACGATGGGCAGCGGTAGCGCATGTTCACCCGACGCAGCTCGCCATCTGGTGGGGGCGTAGGTATCGGTCGGGCCAATCCGCCAATCATCATGATGCCAAATTTGAATATGGCCCAGCCAGCGACAAGCGCAATCGGAATTTTGATGAGCCACTGCATGCACGAAGGCTACCGTCAGCCCGCGCTTAGGCCGGGTTGCTTTGAAACTGCGTTTTGCCCAGCCAGACCTCTGGGCTATGCGTTCTGGTCGTGAACGCGAAAACTCCCGGCAATCTGGCCGGGAGTTTTCTTTGTGTGACGCTGGTTTTTGCGTTGCGGAGTTACAGGCGTTCGATGATGGTGGCGTTCGCCATGCCGCCACCTTCGCACATTACCTGCAGGCCATAACGGCCGCCGGTGCGCTCAAGTTCGTTGAGGAGCGTGGCCATGAGCTTGGCGCCCGAGCAACCAAGTGGGTGACCGAGAGCAATAGCTCCGCCATTTACGTTGACCTTGCTCATGTCTGGCTTGATCTCTTTTTCCCAGGCCAGCACCACGGAGGCGAAGGCTTCGTTGATTTCGACGAGGTCCATGTCTTCAATGGTGAGACCGGCCTTGGCGAGAGCCTTTTGCGTGGCCGGGATTGGGGCGGTCAACATGAGGCGTGGATCGTCACCGGCCAGAGCGAAGGAAACGAAACGGGCACGAGCCTTCATGCCCAGAGCAGCAGCCTTCTCTTCGCTCATGATCAGCACAGCCGAGGCCCCGTCGGAAATCTGCGACGAGTTGCCGGCGGTTACACGGCCCGTTTCGGGAACGAAGGCGGGCTTGAGCTTGGAGAGTGACTCTGGGGTGGAATCGCCACGAATGCCCTCATCGGCGGTGACCATGTTGCCGTCGGCACCCATGACGGGGATGATTTCGTTTTGGAAGCGTCCCTCAGCGGTTGCTGTGGCGGCGCGCTGGTGTGAGCGTGCGGCGTAAGCGTCCATGTCTTCGCGGGTGATGCCCCACTTGTCGCAGATCAACTCGGCCGAGATGCCCTGGGGAACAAGTCCGCCAGCTGGCTCGTAGCGCTTGATCATGGTCGGTCCGAAGCCCATGCCTGGTCCGTTGGCCACTGATGCGCCCATGGGTACTCGGCTCATGTTTTCCACGCCGGCGGCGATCACGACGTCGTATGCGCCGGCCATCACGCCTTGTGCTGCGAAGTGGATTGACTGCTGTGAGCTGCCACATTGGCGATCGACGGTGGTGCCGGGAACCGATTCTGGGTAGCCGGCGGCGAGGGTGGCGTTACGGGCGATATTGAGGCCCTGCTCACCTACCTGCATGACGCAGCCCATGATCACATCGTCGACATCGTTGGGGTTCAGGCTGTTGCGATCCCGAATGGCCTTAAGGACCTCGGCGGCGAGATCAACGGCATGAATGTCCTTCAACTTCCCGTTGCGCTTTCCTCCGGCGGTGCGGACGGCATCAACAATCACGGCGTTATGCATGGGTTCTCCTGAGTGGTTTGGTTTTTCGGTCGGCGTTCTAGTGGGGCGAAAATCGCCGCTGATTTCTCGGTTCGAACGGTCAAAACCGAACTAGACCAAGCGGTCAAGTTTGCCACGAACCAGGTCTCAAACCAACTTCGGTTAATAACCGGCGGGGACTCACGCCGCAGCTAGCGGGCTGAGCCTGTGGCGGCGCGGGCTAGGCGGTCTAGGACGGCCGCGCTCAGGGCGTCTTCAGTTGGGGGAACGATAAGGAGCACGTCGAGGTTGAGGTGATCGGCGTCTCGTAGGCGCGCATAGAGAATCGGGGCGAGATTTGAGGCAGCGTAGGGGTGGGGCGTGGGGATTAGTGCGACGTGTGGGGGGACGGATTGGGTTTGATCGGAAAGCAGACCAATGCGTTTGCCTTCATAATGCGCAATGCGTTCCAAAGCCGTATGTATATCCACGATTTCCACAATGGCGTTTGGTGCGTAGTGGGCGGCCAACATTCCGGGGGCACGGGATGGGCCAGTGGCAGCGCGGGTCAATCGGCCGTTCAGCACTTCGGCAATGGCATCGATGGACAGCCCGCCCGGACGCAAGATCATGGGGACTTCGCCTGTGCAATCAACAATGGTGGATTCCACGCCAATCGTGCACGGGCCCCCGTCGACGATTGCATCGGTATGCGGGTTGAGGTACTCGGCGAGGTCTTCGAGTACGTGGGCCGCAGTGGTTGGACTCACTCGCCCGAACCGATTGGCAGAGGGGGCGGCAATTCCGGAGGATCGACCTTGGGCAGCACTGAGCCGATCAAGCAGAGCGAGGAACACAGGATGGTGCGGTACGCGCAGGCCAACGGTTTCGAGTCCTCCAGTCACGACGTCATGAACATGGGCACGTCGGGGTAAAACGAGGGTGAGGGGACCGGGCCAAAACTTGGCGGCCAACAACCGTGCATCCCCCGAAATCGACGCGGCCCAGTCGTCGACATGTTCAGATTTGGCGATGTGCACAATGACGGGATGATCGGTTGGTCGACCTTTGGCGGCGAAGATCCGAGCCACTGCCGACCCATTCGTTGCATCAGCACCGAGACCGTAAACCGTTTCGGTGGGAAGAGCTACCAAACCACCAGCACCGAGAAGCTGCTCGGCCCGGTTTAAACCAGTTGGGCCACCGTCCAAAACTTCAACAGCGGAGCGGCTCAGCACAAAACCAGCGTAACTGCCAGCGCGTAGGCCTCGAAGCTCACGACCTCGAGCATTTCTCACAATTACGACGCGTGTCGCCTTTGAGTTTTATGCAGCTCAATGATGCTTCCGGTTGCAATCGACAAGCGTCGCAATTGCGATTCACTGCACTACGTACCCATACCGTGCTGGCAAAGGGTTCTTGATGACCACCCAGAATCGCATCGTGGCACAAGCCGAGCTGGTCAATTCTTGACTAATCCGATCGGCTTTTGTGCCTATACTCGTCGCACACGTTTCACGAGTTTTTCCCTGGGAGGGGATTCACATGAGCCTTCGCATTGGCGACACCGCACCAGATTTCACCGCAGAGACCACACAGGGCACCCTGAACTTCCACGAATGGCTTGGCGACAGCTGGGGCGTGCTGTTTAGCCACCCAAAGGACTTCACCCCGGTCTGCACCACTGAACTTGGCCGTGTAGCCAAGTTGGCACCAGAATTCGCCAAGCGCAACGTGAAGGTCATTGGCCTCAGCGTTGACACCGTGGAGAACCACATTGCGTGGGAAGGCGACATCGCTGAAACCCAGGGCACCAAGGTTGAGTTCCCCATGATTGGTGACACCGACAAGAAGGTTTCTGACCTTTACGACATGATCCACCCTGGCAACTCCGACACCATGACCGTTCGTTCGGTCTTCGTGATCGGTGCCGACAAGAAGGTCAAGTTGTTCATCACCTACCCAGCATCAACGGGCCGGAACTTCGACGAAATCCTTCGTGTCATCGATTCGTTGCAGCTCACCGCCAAGTTCAAGGTCGCAACCCCGGTTGATTGGAAAGACGGCGACGACGTCATCATCGGTGCCGCCGTAACCGATGAAGAAGCAAAAACCTTGTTCCCTGGTGGCTGGACGACCGTAAAGCCTTACCTGCGTACGCTCCCACAGCCTGGCAAGTAGCCCAACGACTGCAGTACGAGGTGTGACTGGGCGACGACTCCACGGGTATCGTCGCCAAATTCGTGAACGAGTTGGGGACTCGTTGCGTACCAAAACAGCCGGTCCGGTTCACGCTGGTCCGGCTGTTTCGCGTCTCACCTTCAATCTTTCCTTGCTGGTGACGGGGCCCAACTGGTTTGGCGAAGCGTCAACCGATCGGGTGCACAACAGGGCGAAGTTCTCCGTGTTGGAAACGTTGGGCACTGAGCTCCAAGGTTCCGGAACACCGAAACGCCCGCGGCCAGTAGCGTTTCCTTCGTGAGCGATTTGGTTGGCGAGGAAGGAAAGCACGGGGTTGTTCCGAAGGAGAGAAACCCGATTGACGTAAACCTAAATACGGAGAACCCAAACACGGACAACCCAGAGAGGGGCAACCCAGAGGGGAAAGAGCCGAAGAGGGAAGTGCCTGATTGGAAACAGGCCAACGCAGTAGCAATCGAGCGGGCGTTACAGCATGCGTTAGCCAAACCGTCGGGTGGATGGTTTGTTCTCGATGCTCTGCGTACGTTGCAAAAGCCTTCCCGGAAACGGCTTCGTTCAGGCATCGTTCATCGTCCACAAACGGCGCGTCGCTACGTGGTCGATGGGGTGGAGTTGGTGGCTTGGGTGGACCGCCAGACCGGAGTTGTTACCGTTGCCCCAGCCCTATGTCCACATATGGGTGCGCATTTGGGTGACGGGCATATTGATGCGGCAAATTGCGTGGTTTGTCCGTGGCACGGCTTGGCCCTGCCTGGTTCTTCTTTGCCCTCAACATCAGCCGTTACCGCTCGTGGACATGGCGAATCTCGAGTAGCAGGGCAGGGGCGTTGGGAACCATGGAGAACCTTTAGCGATGGTGTGTTGCTGTGGGTGCAACCCGATCCAACCGCTCCCAACGCTACGGATGCACCGATTCTTGCCAAACGGCCCGATGTCCATTTTACGGGAGTGATTCGCAGAGAAGCGGTATGCGAACCGCGAGACATCATCGCCAATCGGTTAGACCCTTGGCACGGCGTGCACTTTCATCCTTACGCCTTTGCCAGTCTTGAAGTGCTCTCCAAAACCGATGACGCACTGGATCTGCGGGTCGGATATCGGATTACGCCTCGTCACATCATGTTGGTGGAAGCCCGTTTCGATTGCCCTGATCCGCGCACCATTGTGATGACCATTACCGGCGGCGAAGGGGTTGGTTCCGTGGTGGAAACCCACACAACTCCCATTCACCGATCGGTGAATGCTGCTGGAGTTTCAACGCTTCCACGCACAGCGATTATTGAGGCAACACTAGCGACCAGTGATCGTCCCGGATTCGCACAGGCCTTGAAGGGTGCGGTGATTGCTCGTCCGATGATCGAGTTGCTGGCTGGCCGACTTTGGACCGATGATGCTAAGTACGCGGAGCGAACCTATAAAGTTCGAACGAAATCGTGACGCTCCAAAAGCCCGCTGGTGTGCCATTGGGTTTGGGTTCGTTTGGGTTCGTTTGGGTCTGTTACGCACGCAATTCACCGATGTCCTATGTGAACTTTCCTGTTTAGCGAGTTTTGCGGTTCGTTGAATCCTTGGTGCTGTTCGAGTAGTCCCTGGCGCTGTCCTTCGAGTTGTCCTTCGAGGAGCGGGATCCGGGTGGTGAGGTGGTAGAGCGCACCACCAGTTCTACGTCTTCAACTGCATGCTGTGGGCCAGTGTTTTCGGCGATTGTTTCAATCACAAACCGTGCGGCCATGGCACCGGCCCCGGTCACCGATTGACGGACCGTGGACAAACCCACCACGGCGGAAACATCGTGATCGTCGAAACCAATAACGGAGAGATCTTCGGGGACGCGGATGCCAGCCTGGCGAGCTACTTGTAGGGCACCGAACGCCATTTCATCAGACATGGCAAACACCGCAGTTGGAGGTTCTTGGAGGGCCAGTAATCGACGCATCGCCGCAGCACCCCCTTCGATGGTGAAGTCTCCAGCAACTTCCAACGCCGGGTCGTTCACGATTCCAGCTTGGGTTAGGGCAAAGCGGTAACCAGCGCGACGCTCAGCTGGAACCGAAAACGAGAGGGCAACGAGTTGCGTTTGTGCACCAATCACACCAATGCGACGGTGACCAAGATCGATCAAATGTTTTGTTGCTGAAGCAGCAGCAGCTTGGTTGTCAAGGTTGACGGAGGAGAAGGGAGCGTAACGGTCACCTACGGCGGCGACGATGGCTCGAACTTGTTGTAACTCGGAGACTTCGGTTCGATCAAGGCGAAGGTCGACCAGGATCAATCCGTCGACTCGTTTTTGAATAAGGGCCCATTCGCTCACGAAACGGCGGCGGGCCTCCCCCGAGCCAACACCCATGAGGAGCAGGTCATATCCCGCTGCTGCGAGTTCTTGCTGGGCCCCGGCGACGACTTGGCTGAAATACCAGGCACCGAGAATAGGTACGGCCATGCCTACGGTGAAGGTTCGTCCGGCAGCCAAGCGGGACGCATTGGGATCGGGCCGGTATTGCAGCTCAGTGGCCACCTTTTCCACCCGGGCCCGAGTAGCTGCAGCAACGTTCGGTAGGCCGCGCAGGGCCCGGCTTACCGTGGCCACCGAAACCTTGGCGGCCGCGGCTACATCTTCAATCGTTGCTCCACGTGAGCCGAGGGCAGGTGGCGAACTCAGCGGTGGTCGACGACTCATACCGCCATTGTTTCACTCCCTACCCCTCAGCGATACGACATTGGATACCCTGCGCGCAGATAGTGCCCGTTGGGACTACCAACCTCAGTGCTAAGCAGCCCCTGATGCGTACCTGAGAAAAGACTTGAAGGCAGAACCGGCACCGGGACGCGTCGAGTGGAATGATCTCACCATGAAGAACCGTATCGCTGAGCGATTGAACCTGCTCGACCAAAAGACCCGTGGTTTGATCCTTGGTCTTTGCCGAATCGGTGTCGGTTTGATGTGGTTGGCCAATATCCACTGGAAGGTACCTACGGATTTTGGCGAGACGAACCAGGGTGGGCTATACAAGTACTCGGCTTCTATCCTTCGCCAATCAACCTTTGCCCCGTTCAAGTGGTTCACCGAAAAGATTCTGCTGCCCAACTTTGGGTTCTTTGGGTGGTTCACGCTGTTGAGCGAAGTTACTTTGGCACTGCTGCTTCTCGCTGGTTACAAAACGAAACTCGTAGCGCTGGGTGGCGCAGCTATGAGCGTTCCCATCATGCTCACCGTTCTCTATTACGACCGTGCCGATGAATGGTCGTGGTCATACCTGTTGATGATCATCGCCCACCTCTTGCTGTTTGCTTCTGATGCTGGCAAGCACCTTGGTCTTGACGGAGTACTAACCCGTGGAGTTTCTTCCCTAAAGCGTTCCCTTGGTTTGATCGGTATAGTCACGGCGATTCTTGGTGCGGCCGGTCTGTTCGTTGGGCGATCAATGCCCTTTGCTGGTTCCAAAGTTGCACTGCTAGGGAGCGACGCTGGATTTACTAATGCTGAGGGTGGGATTACCCGGCGATGGGAGTTGAAGTTTGTGTGGTTCAATCCCCTTTGGGCTATTGCGATGTTGCTACTAGGTGTACTTATTATCGCTGGAACCAAGAATCGTTGGGCTGCACGAATCGGGGCGGCCGGGCTCGCCGCTATGGCGATCGTAATTCTGGTAATTGGCAAATTTGATTACGTTCGCGATGATGGCGCTATTCAAAAGGTGGCCAGCGGGTCAAACACATCACTCTGGGGTGCACTGGCACTCGCCGCGTTCCTAGTGGATCGACGATTGCAACGTGGTAGCACCGGAACCCTTGGTGAGGGATCCGGTAACTCCATTTCTACGCCGGCCCCCGAGTCGGTGTTGGCCAACTAGTTGGAACTACCTATGTTCATCAATCTTACTTCGCGACGACGGGGGCTCGGAGTGGTGCAGTGGCAAAGGCTTGCATGCCATCGTCGAAGTTGATGGTGGATTCATAGCCCAGCTCTGATGCAGCACGGCTGGGGCTAGCGAAAACATGGCGGACATCGCCCTGTCGGAATCCACCGGTGACTACAGGCCACAGTTCGTCGCCAGGCGATGATCCAAAGGCTTTGGCTAGTGAGCAGGCCATTTCACCGACGGTTCGCGATTGCATCGACGCCACGTTGTAGGCCCGATGTGATCCCGCTGGATTTGCGGTTGAGTTTACCGCTGCTCGGTTGTTCGGTGCTGGGTTGCTCGATGTTGTGGTCGTTCTTGGTTTGAGTAGAGCCAAAACGTTGGCGCGGGCCACATCGACAACGTGCACAAAGTTGCGGCGTTGTGCACCGTCTTCGGTGACTTTTGGGGCACGGTTGTCGGCGAGTGCTGAACGAAAAATACTTGCTACGCCCGCATACGGTGTGTCGCGAGGCATGCGCGGCCCGTAGACGTTGTGGTAGCGCAGAGAGATAGCTTCAAGATGGTGTTCGTGGGCAAACGCGGCGACGAGATGCTCTTGATGCAACTTTGTTGCGGCATACACATTGCGAGGATCAAGCATGGCGTCTTCAGGAACCGCCTCGGGAGCAAGGGCCGTTCCACAGATAGGGCAAGGCGGTTCAAACCGACCCTGCTCCAGATCCGCGACGGCACGGGGGCCGGGAACAACGAGCCCATGTTCGCCGCACCGGTAACGGCCTTCGCCGTAAACAACCATGGACGAGGCCAATACGAACCGGCCGCGAAACTTGGCGTGATGCAACACCGAGAGACCAACCGCCGTTCCCACGTCGTTGTGATCAACATAGGAAGTCACGTCACCAAAATCAACCCCCAAACCAACCTTGCCCGCTTGATGACAAACCGCAGTGATGGGCCCGCGTTCGCCCCCGGCTAGTGCATTCGTCCACGTTTCCGCGTTGCGAACATCTCCTGCGTCCCCGGTGAGATACCGGGCCTTTGGATTGAGATACTCCGGCTCTACGGCATGGGCGGCCGGATCAAGATTGTCAAGCACCGTGACTTGATGGCCTTCAGCAACCAATTGATCAACAATATGCGAACCTATGAATCCAGCCCCGCCGGTCACCAGAACATGCTGCGTCGAAGTTTGGGTATCACTCCCTACCGTCATGTCAGTGGCGCCTTTTGCTTGAATCTCGGGGATGCTCATCGCTGATAAGTCTTCCGCAAGTTTTGTTCGCAAGTTTGCGAATTAGTTGCCACTGGTTAAAGCCCCGCAGAAGTACTCAGCTGCATCTCAGAAGCTCTAGAGGCCGCGCCGATAGGCGGAGTTGAAAGCTGCGGGGTTTTGCCGTCCGGCCTGACGCCGTGGCGAAAAGCATTGTGCTGTGTTTGATTGAGCACTCGCCTATCGGCTCGTGCTCTTAGTTCAAAGGTTCGCCGTAGCCAGAAACTGGGGAAGCTCCAGCAAAATAGTTGCACCGTGAAAATCGTCGGCGGATGGTGTTCCGTTTTTGGCAGTGACGGTTCCTCCGTGGGCGGTGGCGATGGCTTGCACGATAGCTAAGCCGAGTCCGTGGGATTTGCGGTTGGTTTGATCGGCTCGCCAGAAACGATCGAAGGCGTGGTCGAGTTGCTCGGGATCAAACCCTGGTCCGTTGTCGCACACCTTCACGACGACGTTGGTATTCACATTTTTTATGTGCACGAAGGTTTTCGTACTGATTGGGGTGTGGGAACGAACGTTGGCCAAGAGGTTGTCAATGATTTGGCGAAGTTGATCCGCGTCACCTTCGACTAGGTGGGTTTGGTCTACTCCTGCGGTGACGGAAACAGTTCGATCCGGGGCGATGGCCCGTGCGGCCTCAATGGCATCGGTACATATCAACGCCAGATCCACAGGCCGTTTCGTTAGCGTTCGTTGTTCATCGGCTCGGGCTAGGACCAGTAAATCGTCGACGAGCCGGCCCAGGCGCGAGGCTTCGTTCTCAATGCGCGACATTGCGGCACCGACGGCTTCTTGATCTGCCAATCCGCCCCGTCTGTACAGTTCAGCCCATCCGCGGATCGACGTCACTGGAGTCTGCAGCTCGTGTGATGCATCAGACACAAAGGCTCGCAACCGATTCGTCGCTAGTTCTTGTGTTTCAAGGGCCCGCCGTTGTCCGTCGAGTGCTCCGCCGAGTTTGGTAACCATGGTGTCGAGAGACTCGCTCAATTGAGCAAGTTCTCGGTATGGGGTCTTTACCGCTACTCCGTGACCCGTATTTCCCGTAGCTACCACCCCAGCGGCGGTGGCAATTTGGGCCAGTGGCTGCAACGCCCGGCGAAGCAAGCGATAGAGGGCCATGCCGGCCAATCCCATCACTACGAGGCAGCCAATAATAAGCGTACGAATTAGATCGGCAACTGCTGCATCAACCAATCGAAGCTGTGCGGCTTCAACCAAAAGTCTTCCGTCGCTCAGAGCAGCCGGCAGCACTCGAAACCGGATCGAACCGTCAACGGCTGGTACGGTCGAGAATTCGCCGATGCGGTTTCGTAGGCGCTTCGGATCAAGTTTGGGAAGTGGATCGGCAATTCCATTTGTTCCTGATGCCAGCGCCCAGAGCTGTTGGTTCGCTGCATTGAACGTGACAGTGGCCGACGGTGGCAGATCTTGATTCGCTGTATCTTCAGGCCGTGGCGGTTGATTCCTCGAACTATCGGGACCGAGTTTCATCGGATTGATCGGATTGATCGGATCGATCGGATCGACTGGCGTGGCGCGTAGCGGTGCGTTGGAGGGTGGGTTCAGGGTTGTTGGATTTGTGACTGCATGTTGTGGAGCCAGGCCGGGCTGCCCCGTGGTTCGATCAACGCCCTGATTCTCACGCTGCCCAGAGACCTGATTGCTACCTTGATTTTCACCCTGCCTTGGGATCTGAAGATCACGGACCCGACCTCGCAACGATGATCGCAACGTGTTGTCTACCTGGCGCACCAAATCGTTGCGGGTTTGACGAACGACGAAGGTACCGAGCAGGAACAGACCAACCCCAATGAGCACCAAGAGCTGCATAGCCAAACCGGTCCGAAGCCGCAATTTGGTACGTGCAGCAGTTGAAGGAGGCAAGCTGTTCGCACCAGCAGTCTCTGAGGCCATCACTGATCCTCCACACGGACGGCGTAGCCAAACCCTCGAACGGTCACAATTTTCGCCATGGCGTTGGGATCAAGCTTGGTGCGCATCGAACTTACGTAGGTCTCCACAATGCGCGCGTCGCCTTCAAAATCGTAGCCCCACACGTTTTCAAGAATTTGGTCTTTCGAGACCACTACTCCTTGGTTGCGGAGAAGATAC
>JAYTWN010000372.1:0-4194 GCA_043743435.1 Acidimicrobiia bacterium | reverse complement strand
ACGAGATCGATCAACCTGGCAGATACCGAATCCAAGTTGTCGCCGATAAACAGATCTACTCGCCAAAGACCTACGACTACAGCCCAAGCCAAGACGGTAGCGACGTCATTCAGTACGACGGTGGGCGTTCCTACAGCGTGAACACTTTTTCGCTAAGAACCCGGCGTAAGAGCCAGAACGCAGCGATGAAAACGGCCACGAATACAACTGGGTGGCAACCATGCTCAACCGAGCTCACCCCTGGGTGCGTGCCCATTACCGGCGAAGGTGCGTTGAGTGTTTATGTAAAAACCCCCGGCAATTCGGATCTCTTTCTCTCCAGGATGTCGCCAGCGCAGGATTACCGCGGACGCACTATCCAAATTCAGTTGTGGGATCCCGGCGAGGGGGCTGGGGCGATCCAGATTCTGCAACCCGTGGCGGTGAGCGCCGCCAATCCAACCGGCTGGAAATCGATTGACTTCAAATGGAGCACGGCCGATCCTGGTCTGGCCGATTTCACTTCCGGTACTGTGGTGCAGGATCGAGAGATCGGTTGGGCTGGCACATCGAGAACTGGCGCCTCCACGACAGGGGCTGCCGGGATCGATGTTTCTGGGACAAAGGCAGCAACCCCGGATCCCTGGCCCACGAACCAACGCTACGGCGACGGCAAATTCAACGGTCGCCTCCTGCTGCTCGATATTCCTATCCCGATGGATTACGGCAAGAACGCAGCAGGAGTGGATCTACTCCCGGCTGCCTATCAAGGCGGTTGGTGGAAGATTCGCTACGTGTCGGGCGCCGCCGTTGAAGACCGCACCACTTGGGCCGTCGTTTCCGGCGGTGGCCCCGTTCACCTGGTGCGCCCATAACGGTTTGCCTGCAGCGAGGCTCTCAAGAAATTCCTACGTCACCCGTTCTCGAACCGGTTCGGAGCCCCAATCCGCACTTGCCGGTTTGGAAAGGACGTCCTGGCGTGACTCGAAGCGGAGCGGAGATGGGGCCGAAAGCATAAAGAAGTCCCAATCTGCACTTGCCGGCTGGAAAGGACATCCTGGCGAGACTCGAAGCGGAGCGGAGATGGGGCCCGCCAGCATGAAGAAGTCCCAATCTGCACTGCCGGCTAGAAAGGACGTTCTTGTGAGACTCGAAGCGGAGCGGAGATGGGGCCGGCCAGCATGAAGCAGACCAAACTCGGTGCGGTTTCGGCTTTGGGTGAAAGTTCGGGCAGGATGCTGGGGTGAAGTTGCTGCAACCCCTACCCCTTGGCCCTGCTACCTCCGCGGTGATTACGCCGAGCCGGGTGATGTTTGGGCCTCATGAGACCAATTTGGGCCGCAAACGGGATTTCACTGCTCGCCATGTCGCCTATTACGTCCGTAGAGCGGCCGGTGGGGCAGGGATCATCGTCACCGAGGAGGCCTCCGTGCATCCCAGCGACTGGCCCTATGAGCGCTCCCCCCTTGCCAACGCTGCCGACGAAACGTTTCCCAATTGGTGTTCCATCAACGAAGCCGTCCTCGCCACGGGCACAGGTTGCGTGGTGCTTGCCGGGCTTGGCCACTCGGGAGGGCAGGGTACGAGTCATTGGAGTCAACGAGAAATGTGGGCGCCGTCGGCCGTTCCCGAAGTTGCGTCACGTGAAGTTCCCAAAATCATGGAGCAAGCCGATATCGACGCGGTGATTCACGGTTTCGCTGTAGCGGCAAAACAGGCAGTCGCTCAGGGCCTACATGGCGTGGAAATCAACGCTGGTCAAAACTCGCTGATTCGACAATTCCTCAGTGGACTTACCAATATGCGTGATGACGAATATGGTGCCGAACGCCTAACATTTGCCCGTCAAGTACTCGCCGCCATTCGTGAAGCCGTAGGCACACAGAGCATTGTTGCCCTAAGACTCTGTGTCGACGAGATGGCGCCATGGGCCGGTATCGTTCCCGAAGCTGGCGCTGCCATCGCCGTGGAACTAGCTCCTTTTGTTGATGTGATCACGGTGGTGCGCGGTTCGATTTACACCACCTGGGCCACCCAACCCGATAGCCACATCGAGCCTGGTTTCGGCATTGACTTAGCCCGTACGGTGCGGACGGCCCTACGCGCAGCGGGTTCTGAGGTTCCAGTGTTTGCGCAAGGATCGATTGTCGATTGGGGCCAAGCAGAATGGGTGCTCGATTCCGAGGCGGCCGACGGCGTCGAAATGACCAGAGCACAACTAGCCGATGCAGAGCTGGTTACCAAGCTTCGCAACGATCAGTCTGCACACATACGACCGTGTTTGTTGTGTAACCAAACGTGTAAGGTACGCGACAATCGCTCACCCATCATCACCTGTGTTGTCGATCCATTCACCGGCCACGAGACCGAAGATCAACCAACACCAATCATCGCTCAACCCACGAATACACGTACACTTACTATTGTCGGTGGTGGCGTGGCTGGCATGGAAGCAGCGCGTGTTGGCGCATTGCGCGGATTTGGGGTCACCTTGATTGAATCATCGTCATCACTTGGCGGAATGACCGTCGCTGCCGCTCGTGGCGCAGGGCGAGCACGGCTTGGCACCATCGTTGATTGGCTCTCCAACGAGTTGACCACGCTGGGGGTTACCGTGCAGTGCAACGAGACCGTCAGTAACCGTCGGCTGGCTGAATTGCGGGCCGCTGGCCACGTCATTGTGGCTACCGGAGCAACTACAGGCACGCTGCCGTTCAAAACAGAACCGAATGCCAACATCCACCATGGCGCAGACCTGCTTGGCGACCCTGCGCTCATCAACAGCCTCGGTTCCGGTCCCGTCGTCATCTGGGACCCTATTGGCGGACCAATTGCCATCTCCATCGCGGAACTCTTGGTTGGCGGGACTGGTGCCCAAGCCGACGGCAACCCGACCCCCGATGTTGGCGGGACTGTTGCCGGCACTGGAAACCACGACGAAATCGGCCACCCAATCGGCCACCAGACCGACCACCAAACCGACCACCAAACCGACCATCAAATCCACCACCAAACCCACCAGGTCACCTTGGTCACGCCAGATCTGCTCGTCGGCGAGAAGTTGGCCCTCACCGGTGATCTCGCCCCGGCACAACCCCGTCTCCACGGTGGTGGCGTGACGTTGATCAAACGAACCTTGGTCCGCAACGTTTCGGCCACCGAAGTGCTGCTCGAGGACCGATTTAGCGGCGAACAGACCACGATTGCGTGCGAAACCTTCATCGCCTGCGGCCACCGCCTTCCCAACTTGCTCCTCGACCCCTCCGAGCTGTACCCCCAAGCCGGTGACCGTGTGGCCCCCCGAACTATCCACGAAGCCATCCTCGAAGGCCGTAGGGCTGCGCTGGAGGTGTAATTGGGTGTAGTTGTGCGCCCTTGCGCCGAGTTCTTCTTTACGGTAGATCCCTGGGCGATATCGACACCGAATCCAAGCTTGAACACTCGGGCGAACGACCGAAGAACTGTTCAGGTCACAAGCACAGGTACCGCGTCGTTGCGGCAGTTGCCGACTAACTTTGTGGCCTCATGCGGAAGATTGCTCTACCCGTACTCTTCGCCATTTTGGTGGTTGATGCGGTCATCGCCAGTTTGTTGTACCCGGTTTTCAGTCGCTACACCGATACGTTGGACCTCCCGGAACTGTGGTTTGGCGTGGCGATGTTTGCCTTTTCGTTCTTTCAATTCCTTTCTGCCCCAGCACTCGGAGCGCTGTCTGACCAAAAGGGCCGAAGTCCAGTATTTCGGTTGGCAGCAATTGGAACCTTTGCTGCCACCTTGTTGCTCCTTCCGGTTCGCTACGTCCTCTTTTTTGGAAACCGTGTCATAGATGGCACAACGAACGGCCTCTACGGCGTAGTGAAAAGTGCGATCGCCGATCTTTCCGAACCCAAAAATATTCAACGTAACGTTGGGCTTTCAGCCACGATTTCCTATGTTGGCCTACTACTTGGCCCTGCGGTTGCCGCTGTTGTGCTGTGGGCGGCCAAACGCCAAGGTTGGAACGATGTCCGATCCCTCGTGGTGGCAGGGGTGCTGTTTGCCGGTGTAAATATGGTTTTATCGAGCATCATTCCCGAGACGAGACCTCGATCATCAGGCTCAACTGAGAGCGTTCCCTCATGGCGGAAATCCTTAGCGAGCGTTGCACCCCGAGCCATGCTGGGGAGAGTGAAGGCGCTACGCGACCAGTCGCCACAACTCGCCTTACTTCTCGGG
>JAYTWN010000371.1:0-7751 GCA_043743435.1 Acidimicrobiia bacterium | reverse complement strand
GTCGAAATTCTCGCCACGGTGTTGTTTCTGGGAATTTTCGCCGCAGTTGTGTACTTCGAACTCGTCGGCGGAATCGTTGCGGCCGCCGCAGCCACCATGGCCTACGGGGTTGCTCGTTTACCTGCCGTAGATGTGGTTGGGTCACCGTCCGTTTGGAGACTTATTACTCTTCGAGGCGCCTCGTTCTTCGCCTTTGGGGTTCTTGGTTCCTATGCACTAAAACGATTCCGGGGAGCTATTCGAGTCGCCTCCTATGGACACCATCTCGACCATGAAACTGGGTGCGCGTCAACCCGCCAGATTTTTCATGACCTCGACATCGAAATCGCTCGTTCCCAACGATACGGATCATTCTTTTCCGTTGTGGTTCTCGACATCGCATCCACTTCGCTTGCTTCACTCAAGTCCCAAGTTCGCGCCCAAGCTCTCACGCAACTCGGAACCCTTCTACGGAGCACTGCTCGTACAACTGACCGTCTTGGAATTGTCGACACCCGAACCGATCGACGAATCTTCGCTATTCTCGCCGAAACACACAAAAGCGGAGCCGAGTCTTTCGCCAAACGCATGGGAGACCGGGTAGCGGATCTCTGGTTGGGGAAGGGTGTCGCCCTCTCACCGGCGCCCGCCCAAGCCTTTTCGTTCGCCGAACAACCAAATGAAGTACGTCGGCTTCGCAATGAACTGGCTACCGAACTTGGCGAGCCCCTCACCATGGAACTTACCCGCTAAACAGCGGATAGAGCGGCCACTTGACCGGTTGTCAATTGGGAAAACACACTCACAAGATCCGCTGACGACTGGTTTTGAACGGGCGAGTAAATGCTCGTTCAACGCTGTTGGCAGATTCCCTACGCAAGAATCAGCGTCACGCGGCCTGCTCGGTCTGTATGCTCCCATCGTGACCATCAGCACGGGCAAAACCGGCAACACAGAAAGCACGGGACGGGTGAAGCGATCAGGCGATGACCGTATCTTCACGGTACCCAACGTATTCTCGCTGTTCCGCCTGCTGCTCGTCCCCGTCTTTGTGTGGCTCCTGTTCGGCAGAGATAACCGCCTCCAAGCAGCGCTCCTGTTGGCCGGTATTGGGGGCACCGACTGGGTGGATGGCTGGTACGCCCGGAAATACAACCAAGTATCCACACTCGGCAAAATTCTTGATCCTGCAGCCGACCGAATCCTCCTGGGCGTGGGCGCCATTTCGATCATCGTCGACGGTTCTATTCCTCGCTGGTTGGGCATTGTGATTGTTATTCGCGAAATCGTGGTTTCCGTCGCCGTGCTCGCCCTGGCTGCCAGTGGAGCCCGCAGAATCGATGTCCAATGGTCAGGCAAAGCGGCCACCATGGGCCTCATGATTGCTTTTCCGCTGTTTTTGGTCAGCAAATCAACTGTTGCTGCCGCCGACGTGCTCCGTATCGCTGCGTGGATCGTGGTCATACCGTCGGTACTGATGAGCTTCGTGGCCACCGCGGGCTATGTGCCGTTTGCGAAAACAGCATTGGCTGAAGGTCGAGCCAAACGCAGCAGTTAGCCGTCGGCTGGTCTGGCCGTCAGCCATTCATCCCTGCTCGGCCAGATCGAAGGGCGCAAGTGACCGGTGCCAGACAAGGCATGAATATCTGAGGGCCCTTTTCCGCCCCTTGCTGCTTCCTCGTCGTTCTAGTTGGGTAAAGCATCCCGTGCCTCGGAGCGTCGTTGCCAGGACCAAAAATTGCTCTAGACGTATTCACACCCTCTTCTGGCCCAGGACACTAGAGGTAAGTTGAAAACCCATGGCACGAAATTGGGCTTCGCTGCACTAGCCTGCGTCCATGGCTGTACCAGCAGATCTTCGCTACTCTCCCGATCACGAATGGGTTAGGCGAAACGGGCGCACCGTAACGATCGGACTCACCGAATACGCCCAGGATGCGTTGGGCGACATTGTCTTCGTGGAGCCTCCAATCGTTGGGCTCCCCGTAGTAAGCGGGATGATCCTGGCCGAAGTGGAATCCACCAAATCCGTGAGTGATATCTATGCCCCGGTCACGGGAACGCTGACCGGCTTCAACACCGAGCTTGAAAATGCCCCTGGGCTTATCAATTCCGACCCGTACGGCAAAGGCTGGCTGTGCACCATCGAGTTGCCCGAAATGTCCGACGAGTTTAACCAGCCTGCCACATCGGGCTATGAGAGTCTTCTTGATGCCGCCGCCTACGAAGCCTTGATTGGAGGTTGAGCCGATGTCGAGCGCTTTTTGCAGCCAGTGTGGACACCAAAACACCGAAGAAGCCAACTTCTGCTCATCGTGCGGGAAGTCCCTTCTCACGGTCGGAGACGACCTCACCGTGATCCTGCACACCCCCTTGCCTGACGGGGCGCTTGTAGACGTGACCTTGGAAGGTGTTCGTGGATCAACCCCAGCTGCCCTGGTGATTAACCGAGGCCCCGATTCCGGCCAGGTCTACCTGCTCGACCGAGATCTTGTGGTCGCCGGTCGCAACCCGGAAGCCGAGATTTTCCTCGACGATGTCACCGTGTCGCGTCGGCATGCGGAAATCCGGCGAGCGGGAACCAGTTACACCTTGGTCGATGCAGGATCACTCAACGGCACCTACGTGAACACGCATCGGGTGGGGGAGCAAGTCCTTCACGCTGGCGACGAAGTGCAGATCGGTAAGTTCCATTTGGTGTTCCTCAGTGCCGAACGTTCAGACGCCAAGACGGCCCAAAACTAGGCTCCGGGCTTAGCGCTATCACCTGGATTTGTTGAGAACCCCGTGAGTGATGATGTCAATGATGGCTTACAGCAAGACAAAGGGTATCTAGCCCTTGGTGAACTTTTGGATTTACTCCGTCCGGATTTTCCCGACCTCACCGTCTCAAAAATTCGCTTCCTCGAGCAGCAGGGCCTGCTTTCCCCTGAACGCACACCATCGGGCTATCGAAAGTTTTTTCCGAGTCACGCCGCCCGGTTGCGTTGGATACTGGTCCAGCAAGAAGGCACCTACCTTCCGCTTCGGGAAATCAAGTCCCGTCTTTCCAGTGCCGAATCTGAAGGGTTTTTCGCCGCCGACGACCTCCTCAGCCCTGTGCCCACGGAGCGAGTAGCTCTGGTGACGCCACTAATCCGTGAAGGCTCCCGTCGCTCAGGATCTGGTGTAGCGGCCGGACGCGCTGGGCCCGACGAAGACAGTGAAAACGGTGACGGAAACGATGGACAGGCCGGAGACGGATCGCTGCGAGGTGCTCCGGTTGCTGCGCTAGGGGAGCGTCGACACCCAGCGGGACTCGCACGCCGGGCCGCTACCGCTTTTGCTTCCATGAACGGCCCCGAGGGCTCAGAGGCGCATCCATCCTCACGACCGTCGGCGTCAACCATCGCGAGAGCCGAAGCCGCCGCCGCAATAGGATCCCCGGGCAGTTCATACCGAGACGGTCGAGCAGGTTCTGATTCCACCCCCTCCACGTCGAATATGACACCGGTGGCTGGTCCGCACAGCAGTGACGCCCAGTCCCCATCCGACGATCCGGCACGACGTGGAAACCTTCGATCGGTCCCTGCCGGCGTTGACCTTGAGAACCCAACCGTCAATGCTGATTCGGCCAACGGTCAGAAAGTCGGAGCCGAAGGTAACGTGTTGCCGCTTCGGACTGAAATCCCTGGCCTAGCGAGCTCAAAGAGCCGATTCACCTTCGCCGAACTTGCCGCAGCTGCCAAGATGACACCCGACGAACTTCGCCAAATCGAACAGTACGGTCTTATCGTGGGTCGTCCGGTTGCTGGAACCGTCTATTTCGACGACGATGCTCTTACCGCAGCACAGCTCGCCAAGAGTTTTCAGGCCTTCGGCGTTGAGCCCAGGCATCTTCGAATTTTTCGCACGGCCGTGGACCGCGAGGCTGACTTCTACGCCCAGGTGGTGTCGCCGCTGGTATACCGACGCGAAGAACGTTCACGCCAACAAGCACTCGCCAATCTTGCCGAGCTGCACCAACTGGGAGCCCGCCTCCGCGACGTCACCCTTCGCCAGGTATTGCGCACCACCTTCGACCTTGGCTAACCCCTTCCTGTCCTGGTGTCGCCGAGAGTCAGACGAAGGCATGCAATGGCATTCCGCCGCGAGCCAGGTACTGCCTGCGCGACCAATGCTGCGTCAGCATTGGTCCGCGCAGACAGCAATCCGACACACGAACACCCCAACCACCCCTTTTCACCGGCACCCCCAGCACCCCTGGCGTTTCGTTTCAGGCGGTTCAGTCTGCCGGAAGGTTCCCCTATGCGGCGGTCGGCCAGTACTGTGTCTTTGTGGTCGAACTCGAGCTTGTAGACGTACGTATCGACGAGGTCACGAAACAGCCCTTCCTTGAGCTGAAGTCCTCCGATGGAACCAATCGAGTGCTTCCCATAGCTGTGGGGCTGCCCGAGGGAGCTGCGGTGAAATATGGCCTCGAGCAGCGAACCACACCGCGCCCAATGACCCACGATCTGCTCGGCCACATCCTCGAAGCCTGCGGAGCCACTTTGGACCAAGTGGTCATCACCGACTTCCACGATCAGATTTACTTCGCCGAACTCCACCTCAGCCTCGGTGCGGACCGCAAAATCGTGTCCTGTCGTCCCTCGGACGCGGTAGCGCTCGCAGTTAGAGTTGGAGCGGCGATCTTTGTGCACGATGAGGTTCTCGATCGTCAAGGTGTAACGCCAAGCGCCGACGAGCCAGCCGAGGGTGGCGAAGAGCTGGTCGATGAGTTTCGGAAGTTCATTGATGACATCAATCCTGAGGACTTTCGCTAACTCTGGTGTCGCCACTTCGGTCTTTGCCTGAATTGTTATGCGCGAAGACTTTTTTGCTCTGAACCGTTGACGGCGCGACAAAGAGTCCCTAACCTGATCACACCAACGTAACTACTGACATGTCGCTTTTGCCTGACCGTTGTTCAGTTATGTCTTGTTCTGCGCACCCCGGCGTGTTCACTAACCTCCAAGGACCATCAAATGACCGTTTCTGAACCTGGCTACCGCGGGCCGCAGGTTTGTTCGATCGTTGGCATCTCGTATCGTCAGCTCGATTATTGGGCACGAACCAGTTTGCTCCGCCCCTCAATTGCCGACGCTAAGGGTTCTGGCTCCCAGCGCCGTTACAGCTATTCGGATCTGTTGGAACTTAAAGTCATTAAGAGCCTTCTCGATGCCAGCGTTTCGTTGCAATCGGCCCGCACCGCCGTAACGTATCTTCGCGACCACCTTGGCGACGACATGGCTTCGGCCAACTTGGTACTCATGGGTGACACGCCGCTTTTGGTGCGTGAAGATGGCGAAATCATCGACCTTGTACGCAAGGGACAGGGTGTACTTAATATCGTGCCGCTTTCGCCAGTGGTGCTGGAGCTGAACGAGGCGATTCTGGTGATGTTTCCCAAAGCTTCCGCTCGCGATGAAACTCCCGAGACTTTTCTCCCGCACGCAGTGGGCGAAAACTAGCTTTTTGTTTTTCGGTTCGTCGGTACTTTGTGAACCAGGTCGCGGACGGGTCCTCGCTAGTGTCTGTGCCTGAAGTCGGTCGGAGAATTAGCGAGCCACGGTTCGTCGATATCAAGGATGCGGGAGGCACTGCCCTGCCTTGCCCAACGGGAACGGCGAGGACGCAGCCGGCGCGACGCTTGGCAGTACTTCTGCCGCGAATTTCTAAATCAGGTCAACAGTTTCCGGTTGCTCTTCATGAGTTCGCAACAGGCGGATCCTAGAATCGAGCGATCACTTCCTCTAACCCCCGCCACGTAGAAACAACTTTTTCAACACCGCGTCGAGCGGTCTTGGGTGTTGTAGCTGGACTTGTTGGCCTCATCGTTGGCGCACTTTGGACTAGCTCCTCGTATCGCCAGGGCGTTGGTGCGGATTCTCCTGGCCAGGCGGTCGAGCGGCTGCTGCTTGCCGTTGAACGCGGCGATACTGTAAGTGCGGCGCAAATGGTTTTGCCCAGCGAAGGTCGCCTGTTGGCGGTCGAGGGTGAGCTGGCGATTCGTCAGCTTCGTCGTTTTCGTTCTGATGGTGGTTTCGTTGCGACCACAACCGGCTCGCCGAAGGTGTTTCGCTGGAGCATCAACTCTGTCGGTTCACCATTTCGGCAGATCGAAGGCGACCGAGCAACGGTGAAAGTCGTGCCCGACTACCCACGAGACAATCCCGATGTCGACCCAGTTACCCAAGGCCTGAACGGAACGCGAGCAGGAACTTGGACCCGACACTTCCTGTCCACGAGCGGAAAGGACGCTGATCGTTCGCTCGTTCTGGCAACCGTTCGTTCCGGTGGGCGTTGGTATGTGTCCGTAGTAGGAACCTCGGCGCAAGCGTGGAATCGTTTGGCCGCTCGAAAACAAAAAGCCACACGAACAGCACCGGCGATCCCGCCCAAGTTTGATCGGTTTCCGGTGGGTGCAATCTCGCCCGAGCAGGCAGTGCAGGGATGGTTAGATGCCCTCGAAGACCTCGACTACCGAACCGTTCATGCACTGACCAACCCTGTTGAAGCGGAAGCCTTTCCGATCCAAGCCATCCAAACGGTTTGGGGCGAGCGCATTGAGAAATTCCGTCGACAGTTTGAACTCACCGTTGCCGATTCGACCCGGCCAGCCCACAAGCGGACCACTTGGTTTGGCTCGTCCACCATTGTGCCCATAACCATCGAAGACGCCAAATTCGCCCTTACCGAACCGGGAGCGGAACCGTTCGTATCCCAGTATCACCAAGGGTGCTTAGTGATTTTGTCGGGAGGAAAGGCCACAAAACACTGCGGACGCCAAATTCTCCGCTTCGGCGAACAGTTTTCCATACCCGTAAGCAAACCTACGATTGACCGATTCGTAGGCAGACTCGATGCCCTCGCCGCCGCTCGCCACGCGCTCCCCGGTCTCGTGGCCGTTCAACACGATGGCGCCTGGTTTGTTAGCCCAACACAAAGTTTACTTCTCAACCTGGGTCAAGGATTGGCTAACGCTAAGCGCTCAGATATAGAGGCATTGGTAGTTGACGTTGAAAACGCCATCTCTTCTGACGGTTAAGAACGGACTACTAGTGCACGCAAACGGAAGTTCCCGGCGTGTCGCCGACCGCCAAAATCCAAGAACCGCAAGTGTTTCCAGACGAGGAGACACGCGAGGAACTTTTGCGGCGATGCACTAGCGCCGAAAGTGGAGCCGATCGCGCGAAGGACTATTCGAAAAGATCAGGCTGCTCACGAGTTATGCGTGCATAGAGCGGCTGGAAACTAAACCAGCCAGCAATGTGGGTGCCCACCTGCCCTGCTGTGTGCTTAGCCATCTCCTTGGGAATCAGAATTGGTTTTCCAGCGGCCTCAGCCATTAACTGGGCCTGGCAGGAGCGTTCCATAGTGATGAACCACCACACGGCTTCATCGACCGAATGTCCAACGGTTAACAAGCCATGGTTGCGCAAAATAATGGCCTTTCGCATGCCCAGGTCATATCCGATTCGTTTGCCTTCTTCGGTATCGAGCACCACACCGGTGTAATCGTCGAACAAAGCGTGATCATCGAAAAACGAACAGGCGTCCTGCGTAATGGGGTCGAGCAGACGGCCCAATGACGACCAGGTCTTGCCGTAGACCGAGTGCGAATGCGCAGCCCCAATAACGTCGGGCCGGGCGGCATGGATTTCTGAGTGAATAGCAAAGGCAGCTTGGTTTACCGGCAGTGAACCTTCAACGATCTTGCCATCGTGACGAACCAGGAGCAGGTCGCTCAC
>JAYTWN010000370.1:0-1534 GCA_043743435.1 Acidimicrobiia bacterium | reverse complement strand
CATTGATGCACACGCCTTGAATGCCGAGCGCTTGGCCAAGGTTGACGAGAAAACCGATATGGTCGTTTGAGAGAACGAAGCAACTCACGGGCGTGCTCGGTGAACAGACGGGGGTACGCATTTTCCCGTAGTGGGTTCGACGGTAGTTCTCTGAGTAGCGAAGGTCAGGCTGTTCAGGAAATCGGGCTTCCCAGTGATTTCGATCGTAAGTTTGGTCAACCTTGTGGGTGTGAATAGTCGGTATGTGCTGTCCATATTTCGTATACCCTTTTGTTCTACGGCGTGCCCACGTGAGAATTATGAAACCAACCAGGCAGAGATCCCAGGGCGCGACAAGCGTGACTTGATCGGTGCGGATTGGTTGTGGAAGGGGGAAGCCTTGGCACTGCCGAACGCGACAGGAGTAGCTCTTAGTAAATCAGAGGGCTATGACAAAAAACTGCTCAGCACCTTGCGGCCACCCGAAAACTCGGCCCGACGACGAATGGCCAGCCGAAAACCGGTTATCCGAGCCACACGCTTTTGCCGATGGACGCAAGTGTCTGTTTGTGGCCCTCGTAGCCTGGCATCAAACGCCCGACGGTCGCCCAGTAAGCCGGGGTGTGATTCGTCTCGGTCAGGTGGGCAAGTTCATGGACGAGCACGTAGTCGATCAAACTGGGCGGCAGCTGAAGGGTGGCCCAGTGGATGTTGATTCGCACGTCAACGCTGCCCGGCCGCACCGAGCCCCAGCGGTATCCGAGGTCTCGCACCTCCACCTGCACACCATCGACCCCTGCTCGTGCCGCCCATGTCGTGATGCGCCTGGTGAGCCATGCCTGGCCTGTTCCGACGTACCAGCGGCGCATCGCATCACGCCCGTCACTCACTAACTCGGCGGGCAGCACGAACCTTCCACGGTCAAGCCGCAGTTCGGTGGCGTTGGCATCGACGAGAAGCCGGTAGCTGCGGCCGAGGTAGGCGAAACCTTCACCGTTCACAAAGTGCTTCACGATCGGCGGACCGATGAGCGCATCTTTCTCAGCAAGGCGTCGGTAGATCCACGATTGCTTTGACTCTACAAATTCCCGAGCACGGTCAACACCGATCAGTGCGGGAGCTTTGAGAACCAGTGATGCATCTCGCTCCACAATCACTTCCATCGTTGCCGATCGGGTTGGCGGTGCAACGTTAAACACTAGGTCACCAACTACGAGAGTCGAGCGCGAATGAAGCATTTCGGTTGTGATCATCCGAGCCGCCGTTGGTTGGCTTTGGCGATATCCACTACGTCGGCGGCGAGTTTGTCCAGTGATTCAAAATCGAAGAGGTGGCTGTCATCGAGTTGACGCTTCACGCTTTTGCGCATCTCGTCTTGCTTGGTGGCGTTCTCCCAGAATCCGATGATACTAATATGCGCGCGTATTGATGCAACTAGCGAACGGGTCAGTTCAACTAGCAAAGAAACCGCAGACTCGTTTGATGTGGCTACCGATTCGCCTAGCAAACGGTGGAAGGGCAGTTCGGTGTTGGGATCGAGACCGGTGTGGTCATC
>JAYTWN010000369.1:0-19112 GCA_043743435.1 Acidimicrobiia bacterium | reverse complement strand
CGGAGTTTCCGCCAATCCCAGCGTTGTTGACCAACACATCGATATGTCCAGCGCTCTTCAGGATTTCGGCCATGCCTGCTTTGACGGATTGATCGTTGGCTACATCAAGGGTCACCAGGTTCATTTCGACGCCTTGTGCTTTGGCCATTCCCATGAGCTTGTCCGCTTTGGCGACGTCGCGAACGGTGCCGTAAACCTCATGACCAAGAGAGGCCAAGTGCAGAGCAGTAGCCCTGCCAATGCCAGAGTTTGCGCCGGTAACAACTGAAACGATTCCCATGCCCGCAACGATACTCAGATGTCTTCCTTCGCGCCTGTCGTAGGTTGTGTTGGGTGTTTTGGGTGTGTTGTCTCGGCGGTTGGCTACCGCCGTGCATCAATCGTTGCCGTGCCATAACGACCAATGGTGTCATCGCCGGTGAGCAGAGGCATGGCTGTAGCAAAGGATTGGGCGATCAGCAGACGGTCGAAGGGGTCATGGTGAATCGGCGGTAATTTCGCTACTCCGAGCACATGATCGAATTCGATGGAGAGGCGTTTCAAGCCTCCATCGCGCACCGTAGTGTCAATGAATTGCTCGGGTGGCACTGGCAGTGGGAGTTTTCCCAACGCCCATTTGATGTTGATTTCCCAGGCGCTCACCGCGGAAAGCACAAGCTCGGTCTCGGGGTCGGTGATGAGCGTTCTGGCCAATGGCCCGAGCCGCGCATCATTCGAGGCCATCCAAAGCCAAGCGTTTGTATCGAGGAGTACTCGAATCATGTGAAGTATTCGGGTAGCTCGCTTGGCATTTCGTCAAAGTCGTCGGGCACCATAAATTGGCCAGCAAATGATCCGATGCGTTTTTGTCCAACGGGTGCGATGGCGATTAGCCGTGCCGCGGGTTCGCCGCCGTTAGTGATGATGATTTCCTCGCCGCCGGCCACTCTCCTCAGTAGGCCTGAAAGGTTGGTCTTGGCTTCGTGTACCCCTACCATAGTCATACGACTAAGTTACTCGACTAAGTCGCCTTCGTTTTGATTTTTCGGAGGCGGCAACACGATTTTCCTTGGACGGCACCGTTCAACGCAGGCTTTCTGAGAGGCTGGTGGGCATGAGTGGTGATCAACCCATTGTCTTGTTGCTGAGCGGCCCGAACTTGAATTTGCTGGGCAGCCGGGAGCCAGAGATTTATGGGACGTCGACGCTGGCCGATCACGTGGGTAATGCCACTGCGGTTGCGTTGTCCTACGGCCTTTCCGTGGAGCATGTTCAGGCCAATTCCGAAGGCCCGCTCGTTGAAGCCGTGCATGCCGCCCGTAGTCGCTGTGCGGCAATCATCATGAACGCGGGCGCGCTCACCCATTACAGCTGGGCCCTCCACGATGCGCTCAGTGCGTTCGACGGGGTAAAGCTGGAGCTGCATCTCTCCAATACGCACTCCCGCGAGCCGTGGCGGCACCATTCGGTTATTGCGCCCGTGGTGCAGGGCTCGATTCAGGGCTTCGGCGAACATGGCTACTTCATCGCCATGGAAGGTGCCGCTCGTTTGTTGCGTGATCGTGGCGTGATCGTATGATAGGTGCACATGGCTTTGGTGGGCCTTCGTTCCGTTGTCGATCGACGTTAACTCGATGACCGGGTTTACTACCGAGCAATATCGCGTCGCCTTGGCTATGGGGCACGATCGCTCGATGCAACTGCCAAAGCTTGCGGTTGACGGTCGGATCGTTCGCCTTCAAGCCCTGCTGCGTTCACATGACGGAGCCGCCCCGGATACGGATCTCCTGCAATCCCAAGCTCTACTGATAACCAACCCCTCGAACATTCGGTATCTCACGGGCTTTACGGGCTCCTCCGGTCGGGTGCTGGTTACCGCTGCCGAAGCAGTTCTGGTTACCGATGCTCGGTATGAAGAACGCGCTGGCGAGGAATTGCGAAATGTGAGTTGCTCTGCGCGCATAGTTATTTTGCGGACGGTGGCGGAACAAGATGCGTTGCTTGGCGAATTGATCGCTGCGGGAGGTGTCGTAAAATTTGGTCTTGAAGCCAATCACGTGAGCTGGCACGATGCCCAACGTTACCGAGCGTTGATCGGCGATACCGAACTTATTGCTGAATCAGACGCCGTTGAACGGTTGCGTCGCACCAAGGAACCCGCAGAAATTGCACGCTTAGCCCGAGCCTCTGCCATTGCCGACGATGGCTTCGCCCACGTTTTGCCGTTGTTGTCCAATCCCATCACCGAACGGGATTTCGCCTCGGCCCTTGAAGATGCTATGCGCGCCTATGGATCGGAAGAACCCAGTTTCTCGACGATTATTGCGGCTGGAGCCAACGCCAGTCGCCCCCATCACGAGCCGGGAAACTACCTGATTCAAGAAGGCGACGAGGTCATCTGCGATTTCGGCGCCATGTGCGAGGGTTACCGCTCCGACATGACCCGCACGGTGTATGTCGGCGAGCCTTCCATGAAACAGCTGCGACATTTCGCTGTGGTCCAACAAGCCCACGATAGAGGTATCGAAACGGTGATGCCCGGTGTCTCCGGTTTGGCTGTTGATTCCGAAACCCGCCAAGTCATCATTGATGCCGGGTGGGGTGAGTTCTTTGTGCACGGCACCGGCCATGGCAGCGGTTTGCAAATCCACGAGGCCCCCTGGATCGGACCAACGTCAACGTCGATCCTGGCCGCTGGCGATATCGTGACCGTCGAACCCGGCGTTTACTTACCCGGTGCAGGGGGAGTCCGCATAGAAGACTCAATGCTCGTCACCGAAGCCGGGCCAATGTTGTTGACTCGTTCGCCCTATGACCTCGTTGTCTGGCCAATGGTCAAGCCCATCACGTGACTCCACGCTTGGGCTTCGCTGATGTTTCGCCCGCCAACGCCGATCACCACCACGAGTTCCACTTCGTAGTCGCCATGTTCGCTGCTGAGCGAAACGTTGTGGTTGGGTCCGGTGAGGCAGCTGGGGAACTTTGTGAACGTCAAAGGAGCGCTCGGCAATTGGAGAGGGAGCCGCCGTAGATTTGCCAGGCCAAGAGAGACTTGGCTACGAGGCTGAGGATCAGGTAGGTCTTTTCGCCAAAGGCATAGTCTGCCCACTTACCAATGCTCTTGTATTGCAGCCATTGGTTGAGCCCGAAGCTGAAGAAGAAGATCGCTTCGGAAATAACTCGACCGCAAAGCGAACCTTAGAGGGGCTTTGCTGCCAACACTGCTTTTTCGTCGGCAGCAAACTGGCCTGCATCGCGAAATCATCCTCAACGCCCAAGAAGTGATCGCCCTTTTGAAGAGCATGACACGAAGCTTCGGGCCGACGTTGCCGCTGCAGAATGAGCGCAAGCGTCCAGAAAAGGGGCTCATCGCCTCAACGCTGTCACCGCAAACGTTTGTAGACGAAAAGTAGATGGCGGGATAGGACTTCGGTGGGCAAAATCAGGTTGGTAAACCAAATCGGCGTTGCGGAACTCGAATCAACGCTTGCCGTCGATCGAATGCTTCGCTACTTTCTTGGCTGGTAGCCGTCAGCTACGCCCGCTTCCGGATTGCCGATTCGGTGTTCAGCGTGCAGGGACAGGGCAGGAAAGCGCCTAAGATCGGCGGTCCTTGATTTTCGGGCCTGAAAACCACCAGGTGTGGCAGACAGCAGCTTGGGAATCGTTTCTCGTCTTAGTTAAAGGTTTCGCCATGCCTCCCGTTTCCACCAGCGATTTCAAGAACGGCATCACCCTCGACCTTCCAGAGGGTTTGATGCAGATCACCGAATTTCAGCACGTGAAGCCAGGTAAGGGTGGGGCCTTCGTGCGCACCACGTTGAAGAACATTCGTAATGGCAAGGTCATCGACCGCACCTATAACGCTGGCGAAAAGATGGAGCAGGCCATCATCGACAAGCGGGAGATGCAGTTCCTCTACCGCGATGCCGGTACGTACATCTTCATGGACAATCAGACCTTTGATCAGATTGAGTTGGCAGCCGATTCGTTGGGCGATGCCGTCAACTACCTTAAAGAGCAAGACAACGCCATGATCAACTCCTACGGTGATGAGGTCGTTGGTATCGATCTTCCCGCCGCAGTCGAGCTGGTTATCACCGAGTGCGAGCCGGGAATCCAAGGTGACCGCGTTTCGGGTGCCAAGAAGCCTGCAACGTTGGAGACCGGCCTGGTCATTCAGGTTCCGTTGTTTGTGAACCAGGGCGAGAAGATCAAAGTGGATACTCGTTCGGGCGAATACCTCACCCGCGTTTCCTGATCACCGGTTCACTACGTTCCCCCCCACTACGAAGAACAAGCTGATCCACACCCAATGACGTCACTTCCCACCTCCCGTACCAATGCACGGGAGCGTGCGCTTGAGCTGCTGTACGAGGCCCATGCGAAAAGCAGTTCGGTCGCCGATATTTTGGCAGCCCTCTCGCTTCCGCCCGACCTCTATGCCCGCACAATTGCCGTGGGTGCCGACGAACATTTCGACGATGGCATGGCCCTTATCGCCCAGTTCACCCGCGGCGGATGGTCAGTTGATCGCCTGCCTTTGCTCGACGTTCTAATTTTGCGCATCGCTATTGAAGAGCTTCAACACCAACCCGATGTGCCCCGCGCGGTCGTTTTGAATGAAGCCGTCGAACTAGCGAAGAACTTCTCGACCGAGGAATCCGGCTCGTTCGTAAACGGAATCCTCGAATCGATCGCCGGTCACCTCGGTCGCTAGTCGCTGGGGTCTACCTGGAAAATCGAAGACCCGTTGTGACCAAACTTGTACCGAAAGGTCCATGTCAACGTCCTTTCGCACAATGTGCCAAGAGCGGGTGCCGTCCTCCGAGATGCTGCAGAATCTGCGCCCCACGGGCTGAGTAAAAACTGGCTAAGGTAGGCGCCGTCCGTCAAGTGGGTCCTGTGAGGCTCGCACGGTCGAGGAGGTTTGTTGTGTCCAATAGTGTTTCTTCGGTGCCGCCCCCGCTGGGCGGTTCTTTTGTACCCGAGCCCGGTTCGGGTACAACCTCCGCTGGTCTGGCACCGCGTGAAGTGCTTGATGCTCCCGCCATCCAGCGAGCCGTCACTCGCATGGCGCACGAAATCATTGAACGTAACCAGGGTGCCGACGGGGTTGTGCTTGTTGGGCTCATCAAAGGCGGCGTGTGGCTAGTCGAGGCTTTGGGTGCAGCGTTAGCCAACCTTGGTTCTCCCGTGCCAGTTGGTGCTATCGACGTGAGCTTCTTCCGTGATGACCTCAGTTTGCGGGCGGTAACACCTTCGAAAAGTTCACTTGATTTCGAGTTGCATGACGCGATTGTGGTGCTGGTCGATGATGTGCTGTTTACTGGTCGAACCGTTCGTGCGGCCCTCGATGCCCTGCGCGAATACGGTCGTCCCCGTTCGGTACAGCTGGCGGTCATGGTTGATCGTGGGCATCGTGAGTTGCCAATTCGCCCTGATTTTGTTGGCAAGAACCTGCCGACGAGCCGCACCGAACAAGTTTCGGCGACTATCGCGGGCGTAGTCATCCAATGAGCGTTTTGACCTCTTCGGCGATCGCTACCTCGCTGCATACAACCTTAAGCGTCAACGGTTCTGGTCAACACGAAGTGACCGTGGCCGAATCCGCAAAGTTGGCCAAGGAGCCGAACACATTCAGGAGCTCGACGGCGACGATCACCGGGCGAACCACCCGAGATCTTCTCAGTATTGATCAGCTGGGCCGTGACGGTATTGAGCACCTCATGGAACTCACCGACCGCTTCATCGAAGTAAGTGCACGTAAGGTTCCCAAGGTTCCCGCCTTGCAAGGCAAAACGGTTGTCAATCTGTTTTTTGAAGACTCAACGCGTACTCGTCTGAGCTTTGAAACAGCGGCGCGGCGTCTCTCTGCCGATGTGATGACCTTTTCGGTTTCCACTAGCTCAGCCAACAAGGGCGAATCGCTGCGAGACACCATCGAAACCATCGAAGCCATGGGTATCGACGCCATCGTGGTGCGCCACAAAGCCGCTGGCGTGCCCTGGCAGATCGCTGGTTGGACGCACGCCGCAGTGGTCAACGGTGGCGACGGTTGGCATCAGCACCCCACCCAGGCGCTGCTTGATTGCTACACCATTCGTCAACGCCTCGGCGGTTTGGGAGGCCGTTCCATCGCCATCGTGGGCGATATCAAGCATTCCCGCGTGGCCCGATCCAACGTTGATGCCTTCACCGCAATGGGTGCCGAAGTAACCCTGGTCGCCCCGCCCACGCTGCTTCCTCCGTCACTCGTTGGCTGGCCGGTCAAGGTCGAGTTCGATCTGGATGCCGTGCTGGGCCGAGTCGATGTGGTCTACCTGCTTCGGATGCAGACGGAACGGATGCATGAGGCCCTCATTCCGAGCTTGCGCGAATACACGTCACGTTACGGGCTTACCGATGAACGATCTGCGCGCTTAGCAGATTCCGTCTTGGTGATGCATCCCGGGCCTATGAACCGTGGCGTGGAAATCGGGTCCCTAGTGCCCGACCGAGAAAACACCGTCATCACCCAACAGGTGGCCAACGGTGTCGCAGTACGCATGGCCGTGTTGTTCGATCTTCTTACCGAGGCAAAATCATGAGTGCACTTATCATCGCTGGCGGTTCAGTTGTCGACGGGTCGGGGAGTGGCGCACCGGTTCGAGCCGATGTTGTCGTGGTTGACGGTGTCGTAATCCAAATCGGTGCATCGGTGGATCGGCCCAGTGGCGCAGTGGAACTGGATGCGTCCGGTTGCATCGTTGGTCCCGGACTCATTGACCTGCACACACACCTTCGTGAACCGGGCAACGAAGCGGCAGAAACCGTCGAGACCGGATCGAGGGCCGCAGCCTTGGGTGGATACACTGCCATTCTCGCTATGCCCAACACCGATCCGCCGATTGACTCCGCCGCCGTGGTCAACCAGGTGTTGCAGCTTGGTGTGAAGGCCGGACTGGTTGATGTACACGTCGCTGGGGCCATCACCGTCGGACGAAAAGGCGAACTGCTGGCTCCGATGGATGAGATGGCGGCCCTAGGCGTACGGATCTTCACCGATGATGGCGCGGGGGTGCAGAACAACCGGTTGATGCGTCGTGCCCTTGAGTACGCCAGCGTGATTGGCGTGACCCTGGCCCAGCATTGCGAAGATGCGGCATTGAGCGAAGGGGGAGTGATGCACGAAGGTGCGTGGTCGTCTCGCCTCGGCCTACCCGGTCAGCCCGCCGAAGCCGAAGAGCTGATGGTCGCTCGCGACATTGCGCTGAGCCGCCGAACCGGAGCTCCCGTCCACTTTCTGCATATGTCCACGGCTGGATCGGTGGAACTTATTCGACGAGCCAAAGCCGAGGGCCTCAAGGTCAGTGCCGAAGCCGCGCCGCATCACTTCACCCTCACCGATGCCGCTCTCGCCGGATACGACACCGTGTTCAAAGTGCACCCACCGCTGCGCACCGATGCTGATGTTGTCGCGGTAAAAGCTGGTCTGGCCGATGGAACCATTGACGCCATTGCTACCGATCACGCGCCCCACACCGCCGAGACTAAAGAGCGCTCCATGCTCGATGCGCCTCCGGGAATGCTCGGCCTGCAAACCGCGCTGGCGTTGGCAATCACCGAATTGGGCTTGCCGATTGAGCGAGTGTTCTCGCTACTGTCCAGCGGCCCAGCACGCATCGCGCAAATCACCGACGTGCACGGTCGCCTAGCGATTGGTAGACCTGCGAACGTGTGCGTGGTTGATCCGCTGGCCACTTGGACGGTCGATGCCCACCAGTTGGCGAGCAAGGCTCGGAATACCCCGTTTGCTGGTCGAACGTTGAATGGTGCCGTACGGCACACGGTATGGAACGGTATTGCCACCGTCGTCAACGGAACGGCTCAACGATGATGGAGCTAGCGGCAAGTTCAACCGGCCCAATGTGGATTGAGGAACTTGTTAAGAACCCTTCGCCAGCACGCTATGTGCGCATATGGTCTGGTCGATCGATGTTTGAACAATGTAAGGGCATGGCCCTTGAAATGGCTAGCACCACGCACCTCGCCGACGGCAGGACAGAGAGTAGCCAGATGGCAATACGCAACACGAACGTGAACAAATACAACACACCTGGAGCAGCGCAATGAGTACAAACAAGATCACCGAAGCGCTTCTCGTCCTGTCCGACGGGGAAGTATTTGAAGGCGAAGCCATTGGGTACCAACCACCCAACGGGATCGCTACTGGTGAAGTGGTGTTCAACACGGTCATGAGCGGTTACCAGGAGGTCATCACCGATCCCTCCTATGCCGGACAGATCATCACGTTTACCTATCCCCACATTGGCAACTACGGGATCAACGCCACCGACAACGAAAGCCGCGGCACATTTTGTCGAGGCGTGATCGTTCGTGAATTGAGCCGTCGCACCAGTAACTGGCGGGCCGAATCCAGCTTGGCCGAGGCATTGGAACACTGGCAGCTTTCGGGAATCGCTGGCATCGACACCCGCCGACTCACCCGCCATATCCGCGATTCAGGTGCCATGCCCGGAGCGTTTGGAACCGCCTCGCTCGAAGCGTTGAAGGTTGCGGCAAAGGCCGAACCAGGAACCGACGGCGTCGATCTGGTGAAGGTCGTAACCACCGATGCGCCCTACACATTTGGTGACGGGCCGATGCGGGTAGTGGCGTATGACTACGGGATTAAACGCACTATCCTGCGGCACCTAGCCAAAATCGCCACCGTGACCGTTGTACCCGGTCATATGCGCGCAGATGATGTGCTTGCTTATGAGCCGCACGGCATCTTCTTGTCCAACGGGCCGGGGGATCCAGTGGTTTGTGACTACGCCGTGCAGGAAATCAAAACGCTGCTCAACCAGGTGCCCATCTTCGGAATCTGCCTCGGACACCAGTTGCTCTCAACCGCACTTGGTGGCGAAACGTTCAAGCTGCCGTTTGGGCATCATGGCGGGAATCATCCGGTCAAACATATGGCCACCGGTCGCGTGGAAATCACCAGCCAAAACCACAACTTCGCCGTAGCTGAAGGATCATTGGCCAACGCCGATGTCACCCATGTGAACCTCAACGACGGGGTGATCGAAGGCATCGCCTGTCGAGATCTTCCCGCCTTCAGCGTGCAGCACCACCCCGAAGCCGGACCAGGTCCACACGAATCAATGTATCTGTTCGATGACTTCTGCGCGCTTATGACTACCGTGAACAAAAACGGTGCCGCCGCAGCAGCGAAATCCCTCAACCTGAATCTCACGAACACCGGAAGCATCGGACTCAACCTAGGAAGCGTGGCCTGATGCCAAAGCGCACCGACATCCGCTCGATTCTGCTCATCGGCTCCGGCCCCATCGTGATAGGCCAGGCGTGTGAGTTTGATTACTCCGGCACCCAGGCATGTCGAGTCCTCAAGGAGGAGGGTTACAGGGTCATCCTGGCCAACTCGAATCCGGCCACCATCATGACGGATCCGTCATTCGCTGATGCCACATACATCGAACCGCTCGATGCCGACATTCTTGAATCCATCATCGCCCTCGAACGACCCGATGCGCTGCTTCCTACCGTCGGCGGACAAACCGCACTGAACCTGGCCATGGAACTGAACAAGCGAGGCGTGTTGGAAAAGTACGGCGTGGAAATGATCGGCGCTCGCCCCGAAGCTATCGAAACGGCTGAGAACCGCGAACGATTCAAAGAGGCCATGACCGAAATTGGTCTGGCCGTTCCTCAATCCGATTTTGCCCACACCCTCGATGAAGCCGTCGCCGTGGCCACCGCCATTGGCTTCCCCATCATCATCCGACCCAGTTACATCCTCGGCGGTGCCGGTACCGGAATCGCTCACGACATGGACCGCTTCCGCGAATTGGCCATTGAAGGTCTGGCGGCCAGCCCCATCAGTGAAATTCTTGTTGAGCGCTCTATCGCGGGTTGGAAAGAGTACGAACTCGAAGTCATCCGCGATACCGCAGACAACTGCATCATCATCTGCTCCATCGAAAACGTTGACCCCATGGGTGTACACACCGGGGATTCGATCACCGTCGCACCGGCACAAACCCTCACCGACGTTGAATACCAAAACATGCGCGACATGGCCTTTGCCTGTATCCGCAGAGTGGGTGTGGAAACCGGTGGATCAAATGTCCAGTTCGCGGTAAACCCCGAGAACGGCGACCTGGTGGTTATCGAAATGAATCCCCGCGTATCGCGGTCCAGTGCGCTGGCCTCCAAGGCGACCGGGTTTCCGATTGCCAAGATCGCGGCGCGCTTAGCAGTTGGCTACACGCTCGACGAGATCCCCAACGACATCACCAAAACCACCCTGGCCTGTTTTGAGCCGACCATTGACTATGTCGTGGTCAAGATTCCCCGCTGGGCCTTCGAAAAGCTCCCGGGCTCATCAGGCGTACTGGGTACCCGTATGCAATCGGTCGGCGAAGTGATGTCCATTGGACGAACCTTCACGGAATCGCTACAGAAAGGTCTCCGATCGTTGGAGCAGGGTCGACTGGGCCTCAACGGCGATCCGGGCGAGCAAAACTACGCGCACTTAACAAATGATGAAGTGCTAGCCCAAACCGCTATTCCCACCCCGGAGCGTCTGTTCCTGGTCGGCGAAGCCCTTCGTCGTGGCATCAGCATCGAAACGCTGTATGAGACCAACCGGATTGATACCTGGTTCCTCGACCAGATGTCCCAAATCGTCGAAGAACGCCATGCCCTCGTTGCCATGGGATCGCCAAGTGCGCTTACCAAAGCCCAATGGCGACGAGCCAAGCGATTCGGTTTCGGTGACGCTCAGCTGGCGTATCTGTGGGGGTGCGCCGAATCCGAAGTGCGGGCAACTCGTCTCGAAAAGGGTGTGCGAGCCACGTTCAAAACCGTCGACACCTGCGCCGCAGAATTTGCCAGCGCTACGCCGTATCACTACTCAACCTATGAAGATACCGATGAAGTGGCGTTCTCGGATCGTCGCAAAGTGGTCATTCTCGGCTCGGGGCCAAACCGCATTGGCCAAGGCATCGAATTCGATTACTGCTGCGTGCACGCTTCCTACGCGCTGCGCGATGCCGGGTTTGAAACCATCATGGTCAACTGCAACCCCGAGACTGTGTCCACCGACTACGACACCTCAGACCGGTTGTACTTCGAGCCGCTGACCTATGAAGACGTGATGAACGTTGTTGAAGCAGAGAAGCCCGAATTCATCATCGTGAGTCTGGGCGGACAGACCCCGCTCAAGCTTGCCGGAGTCCTTCCAAGCGAATTGGTAGCAGGCACCTCGCCCGCATCGATTGACGCCGCCGAAGACCGCGAACTGTGGAATGCGCTGTGTAACCGCATCGGTATTGAACAGCCTCCCGGTGGCACCGCCGTTGAACCTGATGATGCCGTCGCCATGGCCAATAGGGTCGGCTATCCCGTACTCATTCGCCCTTCCTATGTTTTGGGCGGACGCGCCATGAAGATCGTGCACGACGAGCCCGGTTTGCGCCAAGCCATGGCCGATCTCGCTGCCGACGGATCCCTCGGCAAAGAAGGCGGACTCTCGGCTGAACGTCCCGTGCTGATCGACCGTTTCTTGGATGACGCGGTAGAAGTAGATGTTGACGCAATCCGTGACGCCACTGGCGAAGTCATTATCGGCGGCATCATGGAACACGTTGAGCAAGCAGGTGTTCACTCCGGTGACAGTGCGTGCGTACTACCCCCGCAGTCACTAAGTGCACTGGTTATTAGTGAGCTGGAAACGGCCGTAAAACTTATTGCCAAAGAACTCGACGTACGTGGACTTATCAATGTGCAATTCGCTGTACAAGACAATCACGTGTATGTGATCGAAGCGAATCCACGAGCATCGCGGACGGTTCCCTTCGTGGCCAAGGCGACCGGTGTACCGCTAGCCATGGTGGCCAGCCGGGTTATGACTGGGTCCACGTTGGCCGACCTACGTACCGAAGGACTACTCACCGAACCAGTCATCGCTGGACACGTTTCGGTCAAAGAAGCGGTACTACCCTTTAACCGATTCCCCGAAGTTGACCCGGTTCTCGGCCCCGAAATGCGCTCAACGGGCGAGGTGATGGGCATCGATCGAAGTTTCGGTTTGGCCTATGCCAAGAGCCAGTTGGCAGCATCTAATGGTTTGCCATCGACGGGCACGGTGTTCCTTTCGCTCGCCGATCGAGATAAAGCTTCGGCCGTACGCATCGCAAAACCATTGCTCAATGCGGGATTGCAGATCGCCGCTACGGCTGGCACCGCTGAGTTTTTGCGAAGCCGGGACATTGTGGTTTCCGTCGTCGTCCGCAAACTCAGCGACCAGGCCAGTAACGGCGACCCATCAGCGGTTGACCTCATCGAAAACGGCACCATTACCTTGGTCATCAACACACCTCGGGGGAGCGGGGCCTACTCCGACGGTGCTGATATTCGTCGGGCTTGTACCGTCAACAAAGTTCCCGTACACACCACGATCGCCGCCGCACTTGCCACCGTCACCGGAATCGATGACTGGGCCAACAAACCATTTGCTGTGAAGAGTCTTCAAGCTCACCTCGGTATCAGCAGCACAAAGACGGCGTAGGCGAAGCAGCGGTGTCGTTCTGGAACAACAAGATCACCAGCAAGATCAGGCCCTCGACCGCACATCGAGGGCCGGTCAATGAGCAGGTAAGGATTGGTTCGGTCACGCTTCCCAATCCAATACTTACCGCCGCAGGCACCGCCGGACACGGAGCCGAGCTCAACGCCTACTTTGACCTCTCAGAATTGGGTGCTGTCGTAGTGAAGTCGCTATCGGCTGAAGAGTGGGCAGGTAACCCCGCACCACGCGTCACGGAAATTGCCGCGGGCATGATGAACAGCGTTGGATTGCAAAACGCGGGAATCGACCATTGGATCGCCCACGATCTGCCGCAACTCCGAGCTGCTAACGCCCGCATAGTGATCAGCATCTGGGGCTTCACCATCGAATCGTATGCACTCGTAGCATCGAAATTGCGAGGGCTAGAAGGCATCACTGCCGTAGAAGTAAACGTCAGTTGCCCCAACATCGAAGACCGCCGCCACATGTTTGCTCATACCGAATCCGGAACGACTGCAGTGATTGGAGCGGTCAAAGGTGAAGTCGGCGAGGAGTTTCCCATCTGGGCCAAACTCAGCCCCAACGTCACCTCAGTAGTCGACATCGCCGGAGCAGCTCTCGCTGCCGGAGCCGACGGCCTCACCCTGATCAACACGGTCATGGGACTGCGGATTGATACCGAAACCCGTCGGCCGGCATTAGGTGCGGGTGGGGGAGGAATGAGCGGCCCCGCTATTCGACCCGTGGCGGTCCGGGCAATTTATGAAACCCGTAAGGCCTATCCCCAAGCGCCCATCATTGGAGCTGGGGGAGTAGCCCATGGAGTAGACGCTGTAGAACTTCTCATGGCCGGTGCCAACGCTGTAGAGGTTGGGACCGCTACGTTCTATGATCCAACTGCACCGCGCCGAGTTCGCCAAGAACTCGTCACCTGGTGTCGAAACCACCACATCAGCAGCATCGATCAACTCATAGGAGCAGCACATGTCTGATGGACTGCAAGGACTCGTACCCGGAAGCCCGCAAGCAGAGGCCATCAAAGGACGCCTTGCGCTTGCCCTCGACGTCGATGATCCCGTTGCTGCCATACAACTGGCCCGAGAACTCAAACCGTGGTTCGGCGTAGCCAAAGTTGGACTCGAACTCTTCACTGCTGCTGGACCAGACATGATCGCCCGACTCGTCGACGAGGGGTTCAAAGTATTCCTCGACCTCAAAATGGTGGACATTCCCACCACCGTGGCCAAAGCCTCACGAGTCGTTGGTTCACTCGGAGCGAGTTATCTCACCATGTACGCCCACGGCGGCGCAGAAATGTTGCGAGCCGGATCCGAAGGAATGCTTGAAGGCGCCGACCTCGCCGGACTCGACGCCCCGATTCCACTCGCCGTGACCATCCTGACGTCTGACGATACCGCTCCCGCCCATATCCTCGGAAAGCGTTTGATGCTTGCCATGGAAGGCGGCTGCAAAGGGGTCGTCTGTGCATCGAGCGATCTCTCTGAGGTTCACCAACTTGCGCCACGAATGACCACGGTCGTGCCCGGAATCCGCCCAGCATCGGCGCCCCGTCATGATCAAGCTCGAGCTGCAAGCCCGGCAGAAGCCATTGCTGCTGGAGCCAGTTTGCTGGTGATCGGACGGGCCGTTACCCAGGCCGCGGATCGTAAGAGCGCCGCTGCAATGATTGCCGCTGAAGCCTCAGGCGCTGCTTAAGCTCTCATCCCACCAGGGGCTTGGCACCTTGCCGCTGGACTACTTATCACGACTGGTGAACCTTTGCTGAATGGCTTACCGTTCAATACTGAATAGAAGATCAGAGCGAACGAACTACAAATGCCAATGACTTGAGGGATGCAGACTCCTTCAAGTCATTTGTATTTTCTGGCCGACGATTCTCGCAGCGTTTCCTTGTCTTCTTGTTTGTGCTGGTCTACGCCCCGAATGATTCAGATTCTGCACCATTGTCGCGTTGGTTAACTTAACAATGGATTGTGTGGTATCCAAAATACATCCATATCGTTGTTGGAAGCGTTTCAAATATTTTCACCAAAAAATGAGACCTTTTCTCCAAAATGCGGCCGTTTCAGTGTTCCGATGGTGAAACTGCCCACTACGCTGAAACCCATGTCGTTACCTCCTGCCCTCAGCCCAGAAGCCCGACAGGCCGCCTTAGTGAAGGCAGCGGTTGCTCGCAAAGCCCGCGCCGAGCTTAAGGACCGCCTCAAGATGGGATCACTCACCCTTCGTGAAGTTCTGGACTCGGGTGATTCAGATGAAGTCGTTGGCAAGACCAAAATGCTGACCGTTCTGGAATCGCTTCCTGGGCTCGGCAAGGTCAAGGCCCGTCGCCTTCTCGATGAGATCGGCATTGCCGACACGCGCCGAGTCAAAGGTTTGGGCGACAACCAACGTGCCCGTCTCCTTGAAGTCATCGAAGGCCACTGAGTTCTTTTCGTTGCCGGTATGGGCGAGTCAGCTTCGGAGGTCTCTTTGGTTTTCTTTTGTCTTCGGAACTGCAGTCTCTGCTCGCAGATTTTCCTCACGTAGCAGCCTGATTGACTTGGCCTGTGCGCAGTCCGCTTATTTTTGTTCTGTCGGGACCCTCGGGAACCGGTAAAGGAACCATTGTTGATGCCTTGGTTGGATCCGATCCAACGCTGTGGTTGAGCCGGTCCTGGACCACCCGAACTCGACGTAAAAACGAATCGCCCTACGCCTATCAGTTCGTAGATCGGGCCACTTTTGAGGCACATATTGGCGTTCAAGGATTTGTCGAACATGCCGAAGTGTTTGGAAACCTCTACGGAACCCCCGTTCCGAACGCCCCCGAGGGCTGCGACGTGGTGTTGGAAATCGACGTCCAAGGCGCCGAGCAGGTTCGAGCAAAGTTTGCCGATGCCGTCCTGATTTTTGTGGAACCACCCAGCAGGGAAGTGCAAGAAGCACGACTTCGCGGCCGAGGTGACGACACGGAAGTGATCGCCAAACGGCTAGCAAAAGCCGAAGCCGAAGAAGCCATTGGACGACGCATTGCTAACCATGTGGTCGTAAACGACGAGCTTGAGCGAGCAGTGGCCGAGGTCGCTGGTATCGTAGAAGCCCATCGGTTGAACAGAACCGACGAAATCTGAAGCAAACCCACGCCCAATAGGAACAAGGCAACCAGTCTTTAACCCAATTGAGCCAGTAGTAACGAGGTCGAAATGGCACAGCAACGCGCAACCATGATTAACCCAGCAATCGAAGAACTTCTCGAACGAGTCGATTCGAAGTTCACCCTTGTCTCGGTATCGGCCAAGCGCGCCCGCCAAATCAACGCCTACTTCAACCAGCTCGGCGAGGGTGTAGGCCACAACGCTCCACCACAAGTCGCTTCGGTCAGCCGCAAGCCACTCTCCATTGCGCTCGAAGAACTCGTTGCCGACAAACTTGAATACGTCCGGACTGATTCCAACCCGCTTTTCGTAGCTCCCGTTGTTGAAGCAACCGCCCCCGCAGCCGAAACACCTGCCTCTTAGCCTTTTTAAGCCCTTTGTAACGTCTCCAGTTACATTGGCGGATTGCGAATGTTTCGTGTTTCAACGGTTTCGTCATGTCAATGTCCCTAGCCGGTAAGCGCATTGTTCTTGGCGTTTCCGGTGGGATCGCCGCCTTTAAGGCCGTAGACATCTGTCGGCGTCTGGTTGCTCTTGGTGCTCACGTCACGCCAATTCTGACTGAAGCCGCAGCGCATTTTGTTGGGAAAGCAACCTTTGATGCCCTGGCAAGCGAACCTTGCGTTACCTCCATGTGGGACGGGACCGATCCAAGCCCGCACACCACACTTGGCAAATCAGCTGACTTAATCCTGGTTGCGCCGGCGACTGCCGACATTATGGCCCGTGCTGCAGCAGGTATGGCCAACGATGTCCTCACCGCAACGCTGTTAGCAACTGCTGCGCCGGTGCTGTTTGCCGTGGCGATGCACACCGAAATGTGGGATCACCCGGCAACACAGGAGAACCTCGCAACCCTCCGTCGACGTGGCGCCAAGTTGGTCGAACCAGTGGTTGGTGCGCTGGCTTCAGGTGATTTTGGCAAGGGTCGAATGGCTGATCCTGCCGATATCGTCCAAGCGGTCTTGACCCTTCTGGGTCCAAAAGATCTTCATGGCGTTCGTGTTGTTATTTCGGCAGGAGGAACCCGAGAGGCAATTGATCCGGTGCGTTTCATTGGCAACCGATCGAGCGGAAAACAGGGTTACGCCATCGCCCATGCCGCAGCCCAGCGAGGTGCCTCGGTGGTTTTGGTGTCAACGGTAGGTTTGCTTGCGCCTCCTGGATCAACAGTTGTGCGGGTTGAGTCTGCCGAACAAATGTCCCGCGCCATGCAAACCGAGGCGGTTCTTGCTGATGTGACAATCATGGCTGCTGCGGTTGCTGATTTTCGCCCATCAACGGTTGCTTCATCAAAGATAAAAAAACACGACGGTGCGCCTGAAGTTGTGCTGGAGCCGACGACCGATATTTTGGCCGGGCTTGGTTCCACGAAGCGCCCGGATCAGGTGCTTGTGGGCTTTGCCGCGGAAACGAATGACCTACGGGCAAACGCGCTCGATAAATTGCGACGAAAGAATCTCGATCTGATCGTGGCCAACGATGTGAGCGCTGAGGGTGTGGGGTTTGAGCATGAAACGAATGCCGTGACCATCTACGAGCGGACCGGCCAAGAATCAAGCATAAGTTTGACCGACAAGCGAGCCATCGCTGATGCCGTTCTCGACCGCGTCGTGGCTATCAGAACCACTCGTAGCTCTGAGACGTAAGCGCTTAACTTAGAGGCCGCGCCGATAGGCGGAGTTGAGAGCTGCGGGGTTTTGCCGTCCGGGCTGTTGCCGTCCGAAAGGCATTGTGCTGTGTTTGATTGAGCACTCGCCTATCGGCTCGTGCTCTTAGCGCCGATGTCGCACGGAACGGCGAAGTTCCTGAGCAGACACACCAATTCGGGGTCCGTTCGCCGACTCCCAACCCGATGGGTGCCGGATTTTCCGTGTGGCGAACAAGTCAAAATCGGCCATTTGCAACGCAGCATCGAGCGAATCAGCAGGCAGGTTAAGGGGGGACGATCCGACACTCACGCCCACATCGAAAAGGGAAAGATGTCGGAAGAGCTCGCTTTGTAGGCCCTCAACTATTTGTTCGGGCGATTCATTGGTGTCCCCGAAGATTGCTGCACCAAACTCATCGGCTCCAAGTCGAGCAGGAATCCCACGTTCGCCCAACGAGTCAGCTAAAACCCAAGCCGCTCGTTGCAAAACCTGGTCGCCCACGTGGTGTCCGTACGTGTCGTTGACTTGTTTAAAGTTTTCCAGTTCGAGGACCAACAGCACGGTGGCGCGATGGCCCTGCTGCTCCACGAAGGTCCGGAACGCCGAGCGATTCAAGAGTCCGGTTAGCGCATCACGCTCCGCAGCCCATCGGAGATCTTGTTCGGCCTTGATTTGCGCAGTGATGTTCCGGGCGATCGTTGAGTAGTAGCGCACTCCATGCGTGATGTGGGCGACCACGCTCTGGGACATAGGAATTCGTTTTCCTGACCGGCTCACAAAAACATTTGTGCCCGACCACTCGTTCTCTCCAGCCAGGACCACACGATCCATCGTTCGTTGAATCTCTTCTGAAGCCAGTTCGTTGTACGGAAGGACACTTTGTCCTCGGATATCCTCATCTTGGGGAATCTCAAGCAGCCTCCGTCCAGCAGGGTTAGGAACAAAAATTCGCCAGCTTCATCGATCGTGCCGACGAAGTCCGTAACAGCATTGACCAGATCCGCAAGCAAGCTCGCCGGCAAATCGTCAGCCCGGTTGGTGAGGGTTTCGGTTTCAGCGGGAGCGGCGGCAGCGCTCACCACGTCGCGCGAAATCCCTGCGATCTCATGGGAAGTAACGATTGGTTTTGACTTCTGCGGGTTAGTGATACTTCAAACATTAACAAAGGCCGGGGCTATTGGACATGGGTTAGCCGACCCATGTTCTGCCCGCTGGCGATGGACTAACATTTCCGTCGCGCAAGGCGAGAGATCTCGCCCGGCTCTGTCGTAACTTCCGTTCTTGTGAACTTTCGTTCATTGGGCGTTGTTCGAGCGAGACGGCGACCGCAGGTCGTACGCCACTTACTGCTCAATCACCACCGGACCGCCCAAAGAAGCGCGTCCGGCTCTCCAAAAGGGGTTGCTTTATATGGCCAAATGGACATTTACGTCTGAATCAGTGACTGAAGGTCACCCAGACAAAATGGCTGATCAGGTTTCCGATGCGGTGCTCGACGCCATCTTGGCGGCGGACCCAGCGGCTCGTGTGGCATGCGAAACACTGCTGACCACCGGGCTTGTTGTCGTCGCTGGTGAAATCACTACGTCGGCTTACGTCGACATTCCAAAACTCGTGCGCCGCACCGTGAATGGCATTGGTTATGACCACGGCGACAAGGGATTCGATGGCAACACCTGTGCCGTGATCACCTCAATCGACGAACAGTCACCAGACATTGCCATGGGCGTCGACAAGGCCTTT
>JAYTWN010000368.1:0-9258 GCA_043743435.1 Acidimicrobiia bacterium | reverse complement strand
AAAACGGCCATCAATCGACGGAAACAACCGACGCAATTGATGCAATCGACACAATCGACACAATTGACAAGTTCAAGGCGGTCAACACAATCGACGGGGTCAATGCGGTCAACGCCTCTGAGCTTGGATCAGACGAGTGACACGACAATCCAAAGGCAGCGCAGATCGAGCGCGCAACGAGAACGGAAGTTCAACCATCGTCAACGTCGTCTCGATCCTGATGATGCTGGTCGCCGTGGTTTCCTTTGGCACGGCTGCGTTGATTGTGAAGAAAGGCGCTCCAGCAACGTCAACGTTTTCGGGTGCAGGCCTTCAAGCCCCACTCTTCAGCGCCCGTCGACTTCCTGAAGCATTACGCGCCGGAGTGGCCAGACAACGCCTCGGAGCAGCGATTGACACCACGTTGACGGACCCTTCCTTGACGAATGCGCTCAACGCGTCATGTGTCGTCATCGAGATTGCTGGGGGAATTGTGGCTGCCCGCACCCCGCAACGCCAGGTACTCCCTGCTTCGACCATGAAAGCGCTCACCGCTGCGGCCGTGCTGGCGCGTATCGATCCAGCGGAACAATTCGTCACCGAGGTTCGGGTCAAAGCGGCTCCGGCGAACGGCGTAGTCAGCGGCGATTTATGGCTCGTGGGTGGTGGGGACCCATTGCTCGAGACCATTGAGTACACCAACTCCCAACAACACGACCCGGCCTCGGCCACCTCATTCGACAAACTCGTCGCCGATATTGTGGCCGCCGGTGTAACGCAGGTGAACGGAGGAGTGATCGGGGATGCCCGTCGTTATGACGAAGAACGGGTGCGTCCAACCTGGAAAAAGAATTACGTGACCGACGGCGAAGTGGGACCGATCGGCGGTCTTATGGTCGACGACAATTTCTCAGTCATCAACGCCCGTAAAACCCGAGTGGCCGCCAGCAATGCCCCAGCTGATGCGGCCCAACTGCTCCGAACCAAGCTTGAAGCGGCCGGAGTCACCTTTGTGACCCCGTCGCTCGGCGCGGATTCCACTATGCCCAATGCAGAGAAAGCGGCCCCTGTGGTGTTGGCCAGCATCTCGTCGATCCCCGTCGGCGAAGTGGTTCGAGAAATGCTCTCCTGGAGCGACAACACCACCGCCGAGATGTTCATCAAAGAACTTGGCTTTCGCTCGACCGGGAATCCTGGCTCTTGGGCCGACGGGCTCAACGCAGTACAAAGCAGCTTGCGGGCTCAGGGAGTTACTCTCGAAGGCCTCACCATGATCGATGGATCCGGACTGGATCGAGCAAACCGTGTCACCTGTGAAGTATTGCTTTCCACGGTGCGTTCACAGCGAGTCGATGGCCCGTTCTTCAGGGGACTGGCAGTCATGGGGGAGTATGGCACCCTGCGAAAACGGCTTCGTGGCACCCCAGCCCAAGGGATTGTGCACGCCAAAACCGGTTCGTTAAACGGCGTTTCGTCGCTGACGGGTTTTGCCCAAACCGCCGATCAAACCGAAGCTCACTTTGCCATGGTCTTTAACGAATTGGCCTCCACCGGCGACGGCGTTCGGGCCGGAAATGCCATTGCCGAATCCATCGTAGCCTTCCCCAGAGCCCCGGAACTGAGCGAGTTTTGCTTACCAGGACAGCTCCCCCAGGCCAAACCGTTGCGCCAACGTGGCACGTCGGAGCCCGCAGCCACACCAGGAACCGCCGCGACTACAAACGCGACCACAAACGCGACCACAAACGCGATCACAAACGCCACCAGCAACGGTTCCGATCCCACTCCAGACAACAGCACAGACAACGGAAGTGTCGATAGCGCACTCCGCGGTAACAGTTCAGCAACGGACTCGGTTACCGTCATTCCAGGCGCTTCAACACTCGCTACCGGAGCCGTCGCCGTTCCCGAGACCTCTGGAACTGTGCCGACCAACACAATTGCGCCAACCGATACCACCGCCCCAGTAGGGAACTAACTATGGCCATCACCGCGATGTTTCCGCTCGGCAATGTGCTGTTTCCCAGTATTGGCCTTCCACTGCGGATTTTTGAACCCCGCTATGTGGCCATGCTGAGCGAATGTCTCGCGACCGACGGTGAATTCGCCACGGTGCTTATCGAACGTGGCTCAGAAGTAGGCGGAGGCGACAAACGATTCACGACCGCTACCATGGCCAAGGTTCTAGACGCTTCGGAGCAAGACGACGGAACCTGGCACGTCATGGCCGTTGGAACTCGTCGGCTGAAGGTTCTCGGTTGGGTTCCCGACGATCCCTTCCCCCAAGCTGACTGTGATGAGGCCCCAGACCCTCAAGAAGCGGACCCAGTTGCTGTGGCCGCGGTCATTTCCCAACTGCGACGACTGTTGGCCATGTCCGCTGAGGCCAATCTCCCAACTGCTCCAGCCACGGTGGAGTTCAGTGAAGATCCCACGTTTGCTCTGTGGCAGGCGTGTGCGGTGGCTCCGTTGAGCCCAATGGATGACTACGCCCTGCTGTGTGCCCCCAACGCTTCTGAGCGAATGATCTTACTGAGCGGCTTTCTCGATGACGAAGGCTCCGTGGTAGCGCATAGGCTCTCGGGTCGTTAGTGCGGCTGGCGTGTTCTTTTGTACACTGACGGCCTTGTTTGCAAGTGGTCGTTTTCGCGATTTCGAGCTTGCTTGCACCAGATCCAACAGCAGCCAACCAGCACATGATCAACCAGCATCCGATTACCCAGCACCTGATTACCCAGCACCTGATTACCCCTAGCTCAACAAGAGGAACCGTGGCCAAGATCCCAGAATCGCTCACTTCGTCTACATCGAAGTTGACTGCACGCCTAAACCCTTTGGTGTCCAAAGTCCGTTCCGTGAAGCCTGCGGTGGCCAAAGAGTCGGCCAAGAGCGGTGCCGCCGGGGCGAAAGACGTCTTCAAGCTGTCGCTCGATTACCTCAAACAAGAAACCAAAGGCCCTCTCGCCGGTATTGGACGAACCTTGGCGGCCGGTGTGGCTGGTGCCCTGTTGATTGGTACCGGCTTGGTGTTGTGCGCCATGGCGTTACTTCGCGGCATCCAATCGGCGTTCGCCAAAGAAGTTTCCGTGCCAAAAGTTGCGGGTGAAGGAAGCCTGTCCGGATCCTTTAGCTGGGCCCCTTACCTGATCGCTGCGTTTGGTTGCGTGGTGCTGATCGGGCTCGCTGTTGTTTTTATCCAACGTTCTACCCGTGCAAGGAGCACCCGATGAGCAAAGCTTCCAAAGTTGAAACTGTTGTTGACCGGCCAGGTCTTGAGCGCCCCATTGATCGTTCCGACATCGAGTCGCGCCTGCGCACCCTCAAGGACGACGTCGACTCCGTAAAGGAATCCGCTGCGGGCGCTGGACTTGCCGCCGGTCTAGGGATCGGCGTGTTGTTGGTGTTGCTGGCGTTTGTGCTCGGCCGCGCTCGAGGCAAAAAGAAGTATGCGTTCGTAGAAATTCGAAGGGCGTAGGCGAGCGTGCTCAAGTCCCTTGTCCGTAGCTTTATCAAAACCTCGATAGTCAACAAGGGCATTCGAGGGAACTCGTCTGCTTGGTTGGTAATTGGTGCGTTTAGCTTGTTGAAGCGCCTGTACCACCAGGGTGGCGGAAAAAGCGAAACGGTTGCGCTGAAAGAGAAAATCCGTCCTGGAGACGAACTGATTGTGAAGTATCCAGGCGCGCCAGGGCGAGGTGTTCGCAAAGAAATCAATGAACTCACCAAGCGCAGAAACACTGCCGCTGCTGAACGAGCCGCCACCATTGGCCGCTTGCAAACCAAGGCAGACAAGGGCGGGTTTGGTTCGAAGAAAGCCGCCCGTCAGTTAGCCACTATGACGGGATCAGGATCAATGTTGTCCAAAGCAGTACAAGGCGCAATTTCGGGTGCAGTTTCAGGTGCCGCTAACGGTTTGCGTGGAGGCAAATGAGTCGGCCGTTGAAGGAAGGCGAAAAAGTTGTAGTTGTTGACTCCAAAAAGCGCCGTTACCTGCTCACGCTCAAATCGGGTTCCGAGTTCCATTCCCACGCTGGCTTTTTCCCCCATGATGCGCTGATTGGCACGGAGGAGGGTGTGCCGGTTCGTTCAACGGGCGGGGCCAAGTACATCGCTATTCGTCCAACATTGGCCGAATACGTGCTCAAGATGCCTCGTGGTGCGCAAGTTATTTACCCGAAAGATCTTGGCGCGATTTTGATGTTCGCCGACATTTTCCCCGGGGCTCGCGTGTTGGAATCGGGTATTGGTTCCGGTGCTATGTCAATGACGTTGTTGCGCGCAGGTGCACACGTTATTGGGTATGAACTTCGTGAGGATTTCGCCGCGAAGGCCAAGGAAAACGTGTTGTCCTTCGTCGGTGAGGAAATGTCGCAGCGATACGAAGTGCACGTTCGTGATTGTTACGAGGGCATTGATGAGACCGGGCTCGACCGGATTGTGTTGGATCTTCCGGAGCCTTGGCAAGTGATTCCTCATGCCGTCAAGGCGCTTCGTACCGGTGGCATTTTGCTTTCATACCTGCCGACGATTACCCAAACGGTCCAGTTGCGCACCACGTTGCTGGAGCACGGTTTTGCGATGGCCGAGACGGTTGAAGTGCTGCATCGCACGTGGCATATCGAGGGTATGTCGGTTCGTCCCGATCACCGAATGGTGGCCCACACTGGCTTCTTGACCTACGCACGCCTTTTGGCCAGTGGTGTTGAGGATCCAGGGGTCGCTCCTACCGCTGCATAGGTCGTCATTGTCGGGTATCGACTTTTTGTGCCGCCACTATCCCCTCTGCCCAACGGTGTTCCTTTTCGAGGCGGCATCTGGTGCCGGAGGGTTGTTTCGTCCCAATGCTCCAAGTGAGGGGGTATCCGCCTCTTTACTGCTTGACCATGGCACCCTTTTGGCGTGAACGGGCTCGATTTTGCATTGGCATTGGCGGTGTTTGCCGCGTTTATTGGCGGGTACCGGCGCGGTTTGTTGCTGCGCATCAGTACGTGGGTGTTTGCGCTTCTGGGCTTGCTGTTAGTGGCCTCGAATGTCGATTGGGTGTTACAGCGCCTTGGTTCGCCAAAGGCCGGTCAGCGAGTTGGGGCGTTGCTGTTGGCGTTAGTCACAGGATCGATCATTGGCCGCCTGGTTGGCTATTTGTTTGGTTCGTGGATTCAAGATCGGCTTCCCAGCCGGCCGTTGCGAACGGCGAACCGTTTTGGTGGGGGCTTGGTTGGGGTTGCCGGTGTGGCCTTGGTGGCATGGTTGGCGTTACCGTTGCTGGCGTTGATTCCGGGCTGGCCGGCCACCACAACTCGAGGTTCGCTGGCCGCGAAATCGCTTTCTGGGAAGATGCCTGCTCCACCGGATGCGCTTTCGTCGCTTCGTCGTTTGGTGGATGGTGGCCGGATTCCGCAGGTCATCGATATCCTGCAGGGCTCTGTTGATGCAGGTAGCGCTCCGCTGCAGTCAACCATACCGACGGGCATTTTGACCGGGTTTCAGCCGTTTTCGGTGAAGCTCACTGCCACAGCCTGTGGCGTAGTGACCGATGGAAGTGCGCTGGCTATCGGTGGCTCCCGAGTGCTGACGAGTGCCCACGGGGTGAGTGGTGCCTCTGAAGTGTTGGCCACGCTGGATTCGGGGGAACAGCGCCCAGCAACGGTGGTGGCCCTTGATCCGAAACGTGATTTGGCTGTGGTCACGATTGAGGGTTGGAGTTCTGAAGCACCAGCGTTGGTCGACGCCGCTCCGGGGATTGAAGTGGCCACATTTGGCTATCCAGGTGGCGGAGGGTTGGCCATTACTCCCGGTGGAATCCAGCAATTGGCGACATCGAAGGGTCGCGATATCTACGACAAGGGTGCTGCGGTGCGCACGGTAGCGGTTTTGGCGTCGAAGTTGGCGAGTGGAGATGCAGGTGGTGCGGTGTTGAACAATCTGGGCGAGGTCGTGGGGATGGCGTTCGCCGTGGCTCCCGATCGGCCGACAACTGCCTACGCGGTGCCCTCGGTAGTTATTCGACATTTTATCTCCGATGTTGATGCGGGGGATCGAGGCAAGCTTCCCGGGGCCTGCCTGCAACGCAAGTAAGGCAATTGACCAGGTGAATAATCACTGATACGTGGCCGGGCTCTGGCGATTCTGTAGTGTATTCGGATGATCCCTTCCCGATCGAACCGTATTCCCCTGGCTCTTGCAATTGCATTGAGTGGATTCTGCTTCACCTCCACGCTTGCCAATGCCGCTCCCTCAACCACGATTAAGTCGGCCATCACGAAAAAGGGAGCTGCCACGGCCGACCCGGTTGCACCGAAGTCATCGTCGAAGGTAGCCAAAGCTGCGACGAAAACGACGACGAAATCCAGCAAGACCACGGCAACCACGGTGGTCAAGAAAAAGTCGACCCCAACCTCGGCGCCCGCCGATACCAAGGTCCCAGACACCAAAGCTCCAACATCAACCACGCCTGCTGAGCCAACCACCACGAAAAAGTCGGCGACCACGGCCTCCACCACCGCTACTTCAGCTCCCGCTCCGCTCACCAAAGCTGGCATGGTCTTCATTCCTGGGGCTGGGCGAGTCTTGGACCTTGACGCGAACCAAGTAGCCAAACTTGCCGCCGGAGGATCAGTAGCCCCCGACGTGCGTGGAGCCAACGGCCTCGCCGCTTCGGGCACCGGCTCAGTCATCGTTGACGTGATCATTTCCAATCCCACCGTCGCAGGCAGGGTCACCCTTTCCCCAGCTTCACCTGATTACGCCCGTACCGTGGTGGCTTCGAATCTTTCGTTTCCTGCTTCGGCCACGACCGTCACTCGCCTTGCCGTGCCCGTGGGTGCTGGTGGCAAAGTCAAAGTAACTACGACAACAGGCCCGAGCGGTATTGCTATGGAAGTTGTTGGCTGGGTGGTCTCTGCCCCTGCAGGCACCAACGAAGCCGCCGCTCTGCCGCTCGACGCCTGTCGTCTGCTCGACACCAGCAACGGCACCGGTGGTCTTTCCGGTGAAGTAACCCAAGCCCGCCCGTTCGACATTCCTGCCGTCGGTGTCTTCAAGGTGCCACCAGCGCTCGGCGGTACCCAAGTCCCCACGGGAGTGATCCTGTCCGTCGGTGCCTCGGCCGCATCCGGTCCGCTTGAGGTAACCGTAGTGCCGACGGGTAGTCAATCGCCCGCTCTGGTTATGTCGATGTCGCCTGGCCAAGTATCAAGTGGCATTGTGGTCGTCCCCGTAGGCACCGACGCTCGAGCGGCGTTCTACGTAAGTCAAAACGGCGTGCAGCTCACCGCCGATGTTCTTGGATGGATCGACCGAGATAAGTCGGCAAAGACCGCTGGCCCTTGCGCTTAGTGCCCTGTGTCGAAAGGAGTTTGAATAGGTGTGGAGCAATTTTTGTTCCTGGCAATCCCTGCGCAGCCCTGCTTCGTAGGACTGCGGGACGACAGAAGGCACTGCCTGCCTTGTCCAACCAGAACGACGAGGAAGCAGTGAGGGACGAAAAAGGCCCGGAGATATTCATACGTTCTCTGGCACAGAGTACCTAGCCATCAGCGGCCATCCGATCTGAATGGGTAATCAACTATGGGCATCTCCAAAAAGGAGGTGCCCATAGTGTTTTGTCAGGATCATTCTTGCGAGTCAACGAGCGCTGGTTATCTGCGCACTGTTTATACGTATGCTGAAAGTAGGTACACTTGGAGCTCAGAACCCCCGTAGCCCCTTGAAACTAGCTTGCGCTGCGAAGCAATGTGCACGTACCACTAAGACCAGGTCGTGACGGCCCAGTTCCTCTTACCGCGACGCAACAGAATGGTTGAGTCGTGCAACAAGTCAGGAAGGGAGAGGGAATAGTCTTCTTCAACCTTGGCGCCATTGACCGCAATCGAGCCATTCTTTAGGAACTCTCGCGCTTCACGGTTGCTCGAAGCCAACGAAGTGGTAGCCAGGAATCCCGACAGTGCAACGCCTTCTGCGAGATCAGAACGGCTGTGAGTGCTGGTCGGCACACCAGCGAATACTTCGCCGATGATCTGGGCATCGAGCGAACGGACATCACCGGTAAAGAGCGCCTTACCGGCAGCTTCGGCCTTGGCAGCTTGTTCCGGCCCATGCAGGAGCGCCGTGACAGAGTTGGCCAACGTTCGTTGTGCGTTGCGAGCTGCCGGGTTTGTCGTCAGGTCTACCTCGATTTCCCTGATTTCTGCTTCGGTGAGAAAGGTAAACCGCTTGAGGTACCCAATCACGTCGGCATCGTCGCTATTTAGCCAAAACTGATGAAACGCATACGGGCTCGTGCGATCAGCAGTCAGCCAGATTGCTCCAGACTCGCTCTTTCCAAACTTTGAACCGTCGGCCTTGGTAATCAGCGGACCAGTAAGGGCGTAGGACTCACCAGTGTGCAGACGACGGACCAAATCCACGCCGGAAATGATGTTGCCCCACTGATCTGAACCACCCATCTGCAACGTGACACCGTGGTGGGAAAAGAGGTGCTGAAAGTCGTACGCCTGGAGCAGCATGTAGCTGAACTCGGTGTACGAGATCCCGTCACCTTCAAGCCGATTCTTTACGCTGTCGCGCTTTACCATCTCGTTCACGCTGAAGTGCTTGCCAATATCGCGAAGCACCGACACGTAGGAGAGATCGACCAACCAATCAGCATTGTTCATCACCTCAGCCCCAGGAAGAAGCGCCGAGTAAATACGCTTCTGCGACTCAACATTCGACCGAACCTGCTCGATCGAAAGCAACGGACGCTCGGCAGACTTCCCCCCAGGGTCTCCGATCAACCCGGTACCCCCGCCAGCAAGCACGACGGGTTGATGACCAGCGTGCTGCAAGTGCGCAAGCAGCATCAACGTCGCCAGATTGCCAATCGTTAAGCTGTCAGCCGTTGGATCAAACCCGATGTAGGCCTTCCTGGGCCCACCGGCGAGATGTTCGCAGAGCTTCTCCACATCTGAGGCTTGATGAAACATACCGCGCCATTGCAATTCGCTAATAAAGTCGTTCACGTCCAAGATCGTAGGGGCTGAAAACCCCAGAAGCCCTTATTTACGGGGTTCTCAAGAATTCAAAAGAAATGTCTTGACACTTTCTTGGCCGTTCCATTAAAGTTTGCTCCCGCTTCACCGATCAACCAGCACCTCCAACAACCGCAACAGTGGTCATGGGGGTTTGCGAAACTGGTCTAGGTTTAGCGGCTTGCAGTTGCTGGTGTGGTTGTCCCGGGCTGTGGGGTGTTGTTCTTTGAAAACGGAATAGAGGATGTAATGAGCTAGTGCTGCAGTATGG
>JAYTWN010000367.1:0-7634 GCA_043743435.1 Acidimicrobiia bacterium | reverse complement strand
AGAACCAAAGGTGCGTGATCGTTCCCACGAACAATGAAGTTCTACCTCTGCACGAGTGACCGCAACATAAAGGAGCCGCCGCTCTTCATCCCACGCACTCTGATTGTCGGCCTGGCCAATAGGCACATAACCCCGCTCTAAGCCAGCTACGAACACCACAGGCCATTCCAAACCCTTGGCTCGGTGGAACGTGGCAATCTCAACAACGTTGCCGCCACGATCGGGCTCATCGGCGCGAGAAGTGATGGCCCCGGCGAGCCATTGCAAAAATCCAGCGGTGGTTCCGTTGTGATCGATGCCAAGAAACTCTTGCCCCAGGCGGACCAAGCCTTCCAAGTTGGCGGCCCGCTCGTTAACACCTTCGGTGTTGAGTACGCCTGCATCGTTGGCCTCCGCAGCCATCTCTTCAATGTCATGGAGGCTTTCAGAGAATGATCCACCCGAGGGCATTCGACGCAGTTCCGCAATGGCGGATTTGATCTCGGGCTGGGCCAAAAACATGCCGCCACCTTTGACCTTGTGCGGAATTCCTGCGGCTCGCAACGCTTCTTCAAACAGCAAACTTTGAGCATTGGTGCGGGTGAGGATAGCCATATGCGACCATGGCATCCGGGGCGAGTGACGATCGCGAAGTGCCCGAGCAATCGCCTTGGCTTCCTCAACATCGGATGCGTACCCAGTAACGGTCGGGGTGGGGCCGTTAGGGCGATTTGGCCGCAACGGCCGGGATTCCCGCGCGGACAATCCAAGCACAGCATCAGCAACGGTAAGGATCTCGGGAGTTGATCGATAGTTGTCTTCGAGGCGGACGATCTCAGCCTTAGCAAAGCGAGCGGTAAAGCCGGTAAGAAACGCCGGATCAGCACCGTTCCAGGCGTAAATGGCCTGATTGGGATCGCCGACAACGCACAGGTCGACGCCCTCAACAACATGGGGTGCACCGGGTGTAACCCCGAGCCACCCTTCAAGAAGCCGATACTGGGCGGGGTTGACGTCTTGAAATTCGTCAACAAAAAGGTGACGGAACTGCCAGCGTTGACGAGCGGCGAACTCGCGATCAGATTCCAGTGCTTGAACACACAGCACGAGAAGGTCATCGAAATCCACAATGCCTTTGCGTTTCTTGTCTGCCTCGTAGCGGCGGTACACCTCGGTCATCACCGCAGCACCCAAGGGAGGCGTACGACCGAGGCGACTGATTTCGGCCTCGTACAAATCCGGGGTGAGCATCCGAGCCTTTGCCCATTCGATCTCCGCCACCACATCGATGGGTTGCACAGCATTGGACTTGCGGGCCGCAACAAGTGGAGCCACGAGGCGCATCTTTGACTCGGTGAGTTGCGGTGGTTTTTGATCAGTGTCGGCCCACCACTGGCGCAGCTGGCCATAGGCAACAGAGTGAAAGGTACCCGTTGCGATGCGGTCGCGAACGCCAAGCTGACCCAAACGCTTTGCGAGCTCCCCAGCGGCTTTGCGAGTGAAGGTTAAGGCCAGAATGTGGCGAGGGTCAGCGGTTTGTTCAGCAATCCGATAGGCGATGCGCCGGGTAAGTACTCGGGTTTTGCCGGAACCGGCACCGGCAAGAATGCCGAGCGGCGTGGCGGTGGAGATAACTGCGGAATGCTGCGCCGGGTTGAGGCCTTCCAATAGGCGGGCGTGAGCCGTGTTGGTTGCTGCGTTCTCCATGCCATTGAAGGTACCGAGGGGGTATGACAAAAAACGGGACCCTGCGAAAGAATCCCAAAAAGAAATCGCAAATACCTCTCGACGCCAGAATCCTTCCAGCCCAGGCGCTCACCGAGACGCCGGAGATCTACACCCAGTCGACCCCGTCGTCGACGCGGTTGGAAACGGTGGAAGCTGCGGTGGCCGCTGGGGAGCCTGGGGTGTGAGCGTGGGCAATGTCGACGGGGCGATTGCAGGTGGGGCACCACGGACGCCACTGCAGGGGGGTGCCACACGAATCATGGCGGGGAAGCGGAGCCCCAACTTGAGCGGCGCCCCAGGTACGCAACTGCTCAAGCGCAGCCGCAAGCTCGTGCCCCGGTTGCGTGAGGGTGTAGCGAAGCCGCAGTGGACGCTGCGAATAGGGAGACGAGACTAACAATCCGTCCGTCTCCAGTTGACGAAGCCGTTTGGTCAAAATGTTGGGCGCAATGCCGTTGACCTGCTCCATCAGCTCATTGAACCGCCCGGGACCAATCAAGAGCCGACGTACGATCAGCAGCGTCCATCGGTCGCCAACCCGAGCCAAAGCTTCGTCGAGTGCGTCGTGCTCAGCGGGCGCCGTGCCCCCAGCGGCTCCAGCGGATACAACTTCAGTTTGTTCGTTGGCGTTTGGGTCAGACACGGCGGGACCATTGTGACGGAAAACGGTTGACGAAACAATCGTGTCGGTAGTAACTTGCAAATAACAAGTTACTAAGCAAATCCAGAAACGGCAGGAAACCGCACATGTCGAATGCGACCAAGCAAAACAGCACCAACCAAAACAGCACCAACCTTCTTGATGAACTCAGCACCACCGCTAAAACCGTTGCAGCCCATGCGGGCGCAGCCGTCGTCGCCATTGGTCAAGATGCTCGCGGAACCGGGATTGTCATAGGGGCAAACACCGTCTTGACCAACGCCCACAATCTGCGCAACCCAACCGTCGCCGTCACCTTCCAGGGCGCAAGACAGGTACAGGGCCGAGTCAAAGCCGTAGATCCCGACGCCGACCTGGCCGTGATCGAAGTGGACACCGTGGATCCAGCGACGGGTTCCTCGCCATCGCTGCTTTGGGCCGAAGCCGCTCCAAACGCCGGTGATGTGGTCTTTGCACTTTCCCCGTCGCTCCATGGGCCCCGGGTGAGCTTCGGCATGGTGTCGGCGGTAGATCGCACCTTCGCCGGACCTAGGGGGCGAGAAATTACCGGGTCGATCGAACACACCGCACCACTTCTGCGCGGCGCCTCTGGAGGACCACTGCTCGATCGGGCCGGACGACTGGTGGGCATCAACACCCATCGACTTGGCGAAGGTTTCTATTTGGCCCTGCCAGGTGATGCCTCAACCAAAGCCAAAATCGTGCGTCTCGCTGCCGGGCAGTCCGCCGACGATCGCCGCCTTGGCATTGCTTTGGCCCGCCCAGACGTTGCTGCCCAACTGCGTAGAGCCGTAGGTCTAGAGCCGCGCGAAGGACTCCTCGTTCGAGGTGTCTCTGCCGACGGGGTTGGAGCAGCGGCAGGAATCGCCGAAGGGGACCTGATCGTGGCTGCAGGAGGTAATCCACTCACCGTTGCCGCTGATCTGGAAACCGCGTTGGCTGCCACCCTTGACGAACCTCGAACCAACTCGATCACCATTGACCTTGTCCGCGGAACCGCCGAACTGCAACTTACCGTGAACTTCCCCGTCGAGTAGGCGACGCAGGCTCAGCGAGCCTCCGATCATGCCAAAGCGGGCGTGACGGAGGCGGATTGCCTAGAGTCTGCCCATGGCCTTTCCGAAGAAGTACCTCAATGACACAGAAGCTGTAGTTCTCGAACGGAATCCCCACATCTGGTATTTGGTTAAACCGTTTATGGCCATGATCGTGACTACGGCCGCTGGAGTGGTGGCAGCTCTGCTCATCAATCCCGTGAAAGGCAACGTCAATGGTTGGATTTCCTGGGCAACATTGATTCTTCCCGTGCTGTGCTTTCTGTGGTTTGTCAAACTGTTCACCCAGTGGCGCACCACGAACTTTGTCATCACCACCGACCGGCTGATTTACCGGCATGGCGTCGTGGCCAAAAAAGGCATGGAGATTCCGTTGGAGCGAATCAACAACATTGCCTCGAACCAATCATTTTTTGAACGAATTCTTCGCGTGGGCGACCTGCAAATCGAGTCCGGCGGGGAAGACGGCAAACAGATCATCTCCAACGTTTCCAAGCCCTTCGAAATTCAGAATCGCATCTACGCCGAAGTGGAACGCTCCAAAGCCCGTGACCTTGACCGAGCCGCTGGAGCGCGCACGCTCTCGATTCCCGAACAGCTCGAAAAGCTCGCCGATCTGGTAACGAAAGGCGTGGTCACGCAAGCAGAGTTCGATGCAAAGAAGTCACAACTTTTGGACAAAATGTAAGTACGCATAGTTATGATTCGTGTTGTTTCGCTTGTCCCTAGTGCCACAGAAACCCTGCTCGTTTGGAATGTAGAGCCCATAGGCGTCACTCGGTTCTGTGAGCAGAGCGATCGATACCCCACTTTCGGTGGAACAAAGGATCCCCACATCGATGCAATCGTGGCTGCGTTGCCCGATGTCGTGGTGATGTGCGATCAGGAAAACCGCAAAGAAGACGCGGAGGCACTCACCGCCGCAGGGCTGCAGGTGCATGTCATCCACATCACTCAGGTGAGCCATGTCGGACCGGAAATGACTCGACTCGCCGACGCCCTTGGACTTGACCGATCATTGGGGGAATCCTGTAGCGCAATCGGCATGGGGGCGACCGACATCGGTGAACAGTCCGGACTCGGGACAGGTGTTGAGGAGTCCCCAATCCGGCTTGCCGGTTGGAAAGGACGTTCTGGCGGGACTCGAAGCGGAGCGGAGATGGGGCCCGCCAGCATGAGGGAGTCCGGACTCGGGAGAAAACGTGAAGAGTGGATTGTGTTGTCGCCGGTTGAGGTGTTTGTTCCGATATGGCGAAAGCCCTGGATGACGATCAACAATGACACCTACGGAGGATCAATCCTTGAGGCCGCTGGGTTTGCCAACGTATTCAAAGCGCATACCAATCGGTACCCAACTGTTGAACCCGAAGAAATTTTGGCAAACCGCCCCGATGTTGTTCTGGCACCGAGCGAGCCATATCCCTTCACCGAACGACAGCGGGCGGAATTGGAAGTGTTCGCTCCAGTTCGGTTCGTTGACGGAAAAGACTTGTTCTGGTGGGGTGCCCGCACGCCTTCAGCACTTGCTCGAATTCGGCGGCTACACAAAAAACCTTGAACCAACAAGGCCGTAGTAGCTACGTGCACTTAGTGCGGTCTGTCTGTTCAGCGTGGCTGTTCCTGCTGGTTTGCCCACTCCGAAACGATCTGACACGTTTGATCGAAATCGTCCCAGTAGACCATGTGGCCGAGTGGCACATCGATTTCGGTGAGTTTGGATCCGAATTGTGTTCGAAGGTAGGTGCGTTGAGGTTCGAGAACGAAACCGGCCTCTAAGGCATTCACCACCGTCGTTGAAACGGCCGACGCGATGGCCGGCATTGGTCTTGCGATTTCCCCCCACATGGCTAGAACTGCGGCACGATCGAATCGCATGCGCCACCGCCCGTCATCTCCACAGATTGAAGCTAGAAGCGAATCATCGTCGGAATGGGGAATCGCCGCATCGATTCGTCCTACTCGACGGGCTTTTACGAGCTCCTGGAGCGAGTCATAGCTGGTGTCGGCCAAAATCGCTTGGGCTCGCTCAGTCATGTCGGTTGGAGGAAGGGTGAAGGCCGGGTCTAGTAAGAGGAGAGAGTTTACCCGTTCAGGATAGGCGAAAAGTAGACGCAAACCAAGATTTCCCCCCAAGGAATGGCCGATCACGTCAATCTTTTCCCAACCTTCAGAATCCATGACTTCGACGAGGTCCTCAACGTGGGTTTCAAGGTTCCAGGGTGCCTCCGAGGGAGAAAACCCGTGGCCACGAAGATCTGGCGCCAGAACGTGTCGATCAGCGAGTGTGGCGGCTGCGAGGGGAGCGAACCGAGTTCCATGAGCCGTGATTCCGTGAATCGCCAGCACAGGCTTGGCCCCCCGAGTCCCAAAAGTGTGCACGTGGAGAAAAGTCATGACGATTGTTTAGCGCGCTCCCGTTCGATCGCCACTGCAAGAGCTGCACGGCCCTCGGATCACCCCTATTCTGTCGCCGTGGATTTCGTCAAGCACATGGCCGATCATGCAGGCGTCGTGATCGAGAAGCAGAATCGTTTCGCTGCACTTGCGGGCTCAAACATTTGGGCAACCGATATCAACGGACGCCAAATCACCTTCAGCGACCCGGCTGGCAAGGTGATCCTAACGGTTGGCGCCGACTTGTTGTTTGGCGAGAACGTACAGGAAAAAGTTGTCCAGTGGGCGTGGGATATGTCGGGCGATACACCAAGTGAAGCGGTCAAGGCCCGTTCCCGAGCGTTACGCGATTGGGGCCAAAAGAACGGATTTCCCGAACTCACCATGGGCAGCTGGAAAACCGATCCGGTTCGCACCGGACCCGCACTGGCCTGTGTGGCAGCAGGAATAGGCAATTACGACGCCATTTTCGTTGCACCTGATCCAACTGGGGCCACCTCGTACTTTGCCATCACCTCACCGTTGATCGCTGCTCCGGCGTTTGATCTCACCGCCATGGCGAAATCCATCTGCGACCTGTGTAACGGTTATCCCGTGGAGCATCGCCGAGCAATCCTGGCCTACTTCGCCGCCCGCGGTTTAACCGTCACCCAACCTATGGGACGAGTGGTGGGCGTAACGCCAGCAGGAGCGAAAATTCGGGTCATTTTTGACGAGCTCGGACGAATCCAAAACCTGCAGGGCGATTTTGCTGTTCCTGAAGGACTGCAACTAAGCCGTTAGGTGGTTTCTTCGTTGAGGTTGCGACACTTCTTCAAACTGTCCGAACCTCCAGTTGGTCGATTTGTGGGCTTCTGCTGAACTGAGCCTCTCTGAACTGAGCTCTGCTGAATCGAGCTCTGCTGAAACGAGCCGTGGGCGCGTGGTTCGGTGAACAAACGAGTGTTCCTCGCTCAGCGATCTAAGGTCGGCTGGGTGGAACGCATTTTGGTGGTCGACGACGAACCGGGAATAGTTGATGTACTTATCTTTGCGCTTGAAGAGGCTGGCTTTGAAACGTTTGTGGCTCATGATGGTCTGACTGCACTCCGCTTGGCCCTTACCGAATCGCCGTCGCTGATTTTGCTTGATGTGATGTTGCCCGGGCTTGATGGTCTCACGGTGTGTCGAGAGATTCGGGCAGTAAGTGATGTACCGATCATTTTGTTGACCGCCCGCGGGACCGAAGCTGATCGAATTGCCGGACTCGAATTGCACGCTGACGATTATGTCGTCAAGCCCTTTAGTGTGCGCGAACTTGTTGCCAGGGTAAGGACTAACTTGCGTCGCACTGCAACGAATGAAGTTCTGTCGGCTGTCTCCGGCAAGGCTCAATCCGGTGCACGTGAAGTTGTTGATGGCGGAGTCAACAGCATCGAACCTGGGACGCAAAGCCTGAAGGTCGGGCTGCTGCTGATGAACCTTGAAACCTTCGAAGCGAGCTGGAATGCGCAAGCGATCGGCCTCAGTCGGTTGCAATTCGATTTGTTGGCGTTGTTGGCGAAACGTCCGCGGATGGTTTTCACCCGTGAGTACCTGCTCCAGGCAGTCTGGGGTACCGAGTTCACTGAAGACGTACGAACCGTTGACTCCATGGTCAAGCGGTTACGTTCACGGCTGAAAGAAGCAAACGCGCCCGCGGAGCTGATCATGAGCAAACGTGATCTCGGCTACTGCCTTGATCCTGCCATCGCTGCGCCTTCGAGCTGACACATTGCTTTGCGAAGGTGATGCCAACAACATCACCAACATCACCGACAACTCCGGCGCAGCTCAAG
>JAYTWN010000366.1:0-4125 GCA_043743435.1 Acidimicrobiia bacterium | reverse complement strand
CCGTTGTAACAGTGACCAGCGGACAAGATGTAGTCAGTCCCATACTGGCTTCGGACGACGGGGCCGCTTGAGCAAGAACCGCTTCCACTGAGACGCTTACCGCCGCGGGCAATACCTTCAACCGCAAGGCGGCCGCTCCACGTCGCACCCACCCCTGGCCAGGGTCCGGCTGCTTGAGTCGACACCGACGGAAATCCCTCGGTAATCAACAACGTACCTCTTAGTTTTGACAAGTCCATCGAAGCAGCGTCCTTCAACGCTTCGGTTGAAACCTCCAATTCAATAACGGGCTCATCGGAAGGTAGGTAGGTGTTGTAAACATCAAACCCTTTTGATTTCAAAGTTCGGATCAACCCAACTACAGCTTGACCCGTCTCAAGGTTGTTTTCCGTGAGTTCGATGCGTTGCTTCACGCGAGGGTTGATATCCGCTTCCGTCGAAAATCCGAACAGCTCACGAGAAGAAGCATTCCTAACCGCGAGGTAATCACCTTTCGAGTAAAGAACAGACTTGACCGCTACCAAGAAACCCAGCTCTGAAAGTCGCTTCTTGTATTCCGGGAGGTCTGGGGATGCTGCGTCGTTGCTAGTCCAAATGGTCACCGAGGCTTTGGTGATATTCGCATCGTAGCGATACGAAATAACTGTGGGGTCTCCCAAAAGTAGCCAAAGAAGCTCTTGTGCTTCCTGTTTCATTTTTTCAAAGCGCGCATATGTTTCCGCTTCAGAAGCAGTCAACGTGATGGGCCCAACTTCCACGGTTCGCTCTGATGATGCAGGAAGGGCGGGCAGCCCAATCGATTCGCGTATATACGCTTCCGTCGACGCTGGTTTAGGTTCCACCCCAACTTTGGCGGGCTCCGCAGCAAAGACTCCGCCGGACAAGCTACTAACTCCCAGTAGCAAGGAACTAGCAATGACTACAAGAACTTTTCTTCTCATACCGGCCTCCGAGATCTGTGAAATCACATTTGCATCTTCGACACTATGAACTGGCCTGAAAGTGGTGTCAAGCCATTTCATTGTTGCGTTACACAAAGTGCAGCGCTACTAATTCTTCCGTCGAAGGTGGGTGAGTTCTAACCGAGGTCGTGCTTGGGACTCGAGGCGCGAAACGGGTGTGGTGGGAAAAAACAAGCGCTTAGGCCGCTCGCTCCAACGCTGCCATTTGCTGAAACAACTCAACAAAATTCCCCGACAGATGCAACGGGTCCAACTGCCGGTACACCGCTTCAACATTCACCGCTACTCGACCGAATTCACCTCGATTGCGGTAATCACCAAGGCCAAGCTCGGCAATATCACGAGCGGCATCAGCAGCAGTCATTCCGGCGCCATGGCGCAGCGTGGCTTCACGATCAATCAACGACAAATATTCGCGGCAATCGCGCACTTCAGCCAACGTCGACACCGGACCGTGACCGGGAATGACTACCGCCGGGGCGAGGGCAATGATTCGATCACAGGCAGTGACCCAGTTGGCGAGCGGCCCAGCCCAAACCACTGGCGTTCCACCCGAGAACAAAATGTCACCGGTGAACACGGCATCGGCATCGGGAACGTGCACCAAGGTGTCACCCTGCGTATGAGCTGGACCAACTTCTAGAAGCGAAACCGTACGTCCACCTACCTTGAGGTCCAACGAACCGGTAAAGGTTTTCGTCGGCGGAACCATCTCAATACCTTCAAAGCTGAACTGCCCAAAGAACGATCGAAACAATTCGCCAATCTCCCCTGGAGCGGTATTGAGGGCGTGGAGCATTGAAGCAGGAACTTCGCTCATCTCATGAGCCGTGGCGGCTGAGGCCACAATTTCGCAATCCTTCATCAACTGGTTGCCAAAACAGTGATCTCCGTTGGCATGGGTGTTTACCACCGTGCCGATCGGAGCCTTGCCGCGTACTGCGTCCATCGCCGTGAGCATTTCCGCGGTGAGTAGACAATCAAAAAGCGTGTCGACGAGCAGCGAGGACCCATCTCCCACAATCAACCCGGCGTTGGAGTAGCCCCATCCACCATCTGGCTGAAGGTACGCGTACAAATTATTTCCTACCTCGTGCAAACCTTTGGTAAACCCCACTGCTGCCATGTCAAAATCCTCGATCGGTCGAAGTTACATCCCACGTTCTACTGCAAGCCCCAACGTTTTCAAAGAGTGGGCACAAGCAAGGGCATCAGCCTCACCGACCCCAAACCAGCAAAGCGCCCGACCCGCCACGAGGAATCGAGTCCCCCGGGTTGGTGATGCACAAAGGGGGGTTGGCGCCCACTGGTTCCAATTGCCGCTCAAGTAGGAATACGCTCGCTTAGATAGAGCGGGGTTACAACAGCGGAGATCCCTTCGCTCGGCCCTTCGAAGGAGCGTCATGCAGGCATTTGTAGGTATTGGGTTCGTGGTGGTCATCGCCGTGATCGCATTTTTGGCGTCGGCAATCAAGGTGGTCAAGGAGTACGAACGGGCAGTTATCTTCCGACTCGGACGTTCCACCGGCGCGAAGGGTCCGGGAATTTTCTTCGTAGTTCCCGTTATCGACAAGTTTGTCAAGACGAACTTGCAGCAGATGGCCGTTCCGGTGGCCCCCCAGCAAGTCATCACCAAGGACAACGTCTCCGTTGTGGTCGATGCCGTGGCCTACTTTCAGGTCATCAACGCGGAGGCCTCCGTCATCAAGGTGCAGAACTGGTTCACCGCTTCGCAACTCGTGGCCCAAACCACGCTGCGATCCATTATCGGCCGCCACGAACTCGATCAGCTCCTTTCCGAGCGCGACCGCATCAACGAAGAGCTAGCCGTTACCCTGGACCACCAAACCGAGCCGTGGGGCGTGAAGGTCATCCGGGTAGAGATCCGTGACGTGCAGTTGCCCGAGTCAATGCAACGAGCCATGGCCAAGCAAGCCGAGGCCGAGCGAGAACGCCGGGCCAAGATCATCGCCGCAGAAGGCGAACTGCAAGCCTCAGAGAAGTTGGCCGAAGCGGCGACAGCGATGCACAACGCTCCAGGCTCCATGCAGCTGCGTACGTTGCAAACCCTGGCCGAAGTGGCCGTGGAGAAGAACTCCACGCTGGTGTTCCCCATCCCCATGGAAATCATGGAAGCACTCCGGGCTTTCACCACGAAAACCAACCAGGAGATCAACAAAAACGGCTAGCCACAAGCCAACATCGTCGAGGCCTGTTATCAAGCGCTACAGGCCAAGCTCGGCTCTGGTTGGTGGATTTGCCCCGGCCCGAGCGACGACGATGGCTGCGGCCGCCGCTCCTCTTTTCGTGGCAGCAACCAGGTTCGAAAGTTCCAGCATCGAGGGCTGATCATGGTCAAACCACCAGCTCAGGACTCCGGCAGCAAACGTGTCACCGGCACCCACGGTATCGACGACGTCGGCTTTTGGTGCAGGTACATCAACCACGCCTTCTGAACACACGATGGTGATTCCGTCCCCACCCCGGGTGACAAGAACCGCGCCAGAGCCTTTGGCCACCATCGATTTTGCGGCCTCTAGGAGATCCACTCCCGGCACAATCCAGGCCAAATCCTCATCGGAAACCTTCACGATGTCAGCTTTGGGCAGCATCCGATAAAGGCGCTCAAGATAGACGTCCCGAACATCACCGAGGACCACTTGACGAATGTTTGGGTCGATCATGATCAACGCAGACCCGGCAAAACGGTCCACAGTTGCCTCAGAAGCCGAGGCAGCGGGCTCAATGACTAACCCAAGCGTGCCCACATGCACCGCGCAAACATCGTCGTCAGCAGCCAGTAACGAATCAATCGCCGATCTTGCCCGCTTGGTTGTGCCTGCCGCAACAGACGTGCCTTCAAAGTAGAAGCGGTAATTGGCAGCGCCCGCTGCATTGAGCTCAACTAACGCCATAGTGGTGGGGGCTTCGGTCTTGATCACCGTATCGATCCGAACTCCGTCGGCCACCATCGCAGCGGTAATGCGCTTTCCAAATACATCCGTGGAAACCCCGCCGACGAAAGCCGTCGGAACCCCCAGGCGAGCTAAGGCGCGGGCGGTGTTGAGCGGCCCACCACCGATATGAGGAACGGCGGCCTCCTCGGTAACGATCAAATCCACCAGGGCTTCATCAAACTCGAAGACCGCCTAGAACACCTGGG